>NZ_JAIWNX010000054.1 GCF_020217185.1 Asticcacaulis sp. | reverse complement strand
GGGGGTGCGCGATGAAATCGAGCGCGAACAGCGCGAAGAGGCCGAGACGCTGTTGTCCACCCTGTCCGACGAAGCGGCGGTCAAGTCCGGGCGCCCGGCGGAAATCATCATCAAAACCGGGCAGATGAAGGACGCTATCCGCGAAGTCCTGATCGCCGACCGCGATATCAAGATCATCGTCATCGGGGCGTCGGGCGGCAATCCCGGCCCGCTGGTCAATCTGCTGGTCCGCGAAGGGGTAGGGACGCTGGGTGGCACGCGGCCGGTGCCGGTCACCGTGGTGCCGGGCGATATCAGCGACGAAGCGATCGAAGAGTTGATGTAGGCCGATATGACATCCCCCTTCTTTGTCGTAGGGTATGACAAGAAGTTGGACACTCAAAGCTTGCCATCCTCTGCATTTACCCCCATTTGAGCGGGAGATTTATCCGGAAAGCCGCTCATGTTTATCCAGACCGAAGCCACACCCAATCCCGACGTGTTGAAATTCATCCCCGGCCGCGAGGTTCTGGGTAAAGGGTCGCTGGAGTTCCGCACGGAAACCGAAGCGGAAAAATCACCGCTGGCCCTGTCGCTGTTTCAGATTGACGGTGTGGCGGGCGTCTATTTCGGCTCTGACTTCCTGACCGTGAAGCGTGATCCGGAGGCGGGTCTGATCTGGGCACAGATCAAGGCCCCGATTTTGGCCGCCATTATGGACTTCTATGCTTCGGGCCGTGCGATCCTCAATGAAGAGGGTGCCGCCAATGAGCGCACCTATGAGGGCGAAGTAGCGCAAATCGTTCTGGAAATCAAAGACCTGCTTGATACGCGCGTGCGTCCGGCGGTGGCACAGGATGGCGGCGATATCGAATTTGAACATTTCGACATCGAGTCCGGCACGCTCTATCTGCATATGCGCGGGGCCTGCTCGGGCTGCCCGTCCTCATCGGCCACCCTGCGTCAGGGCGTGGAATCCCTGATGAAACACTATGTGCCGGAAGTCAAAACCATCGAACAGGTCCTGTAAGGTGGCGCTGGCCTTTGTCAAAGATACGGCGCTAAATGCCTGTCAGGTTGGGCTTTTTTCGCATAAAGACGGGTCCGTCTCTGAGGTGGTGGCACTCAGGGAACATATGACGCGCGGGCATCAGGAATTTATCGGTCCCGCCGCTCTGCAATGTTTCGAAATAGCCGGAATCAATCCACGCGGTGTCGATATTCTGGGCGTGACCTTGGGGCCTGGGTCGTTCACCGGCCTGCGCGTCGGTCTGTCTTTCGCCAAGGGTATGGCGTCGGGACTGGGCATAGGTTTGCGTGGATTTTCGACGTTGGAGCTGATGGGGCGGGCAGCGGATTTTGATAATCAAAGACGACTGGTGGCGCACGATGCCGGACGCGGTCAGGTCTATTGCCAGCGCCTTGACGCCGATAACATCGTTTCACCCCCTGAGTCGTATGATATTGTAAAATTAGATGAAATCGACATGGGTAGTGGCTGGGACTGGCTGATCGGGTCGGCGGCACCGCTTTTGGCCGAACGCTTCCCGCAGGCACAGATTGCCGCGGATGTTTTGCCGGATTTAAAGGCGATGGCAACCCTGTGCTTTGCTCAGACCACCGCCTATGATGACCTGACGCCGCTCTATATGCGCGACGCCGATGCCAAGGTTTCGGACAAATCAGTGATCAATTTCGCCTGAGAGAAGAAATTTCCGGATAATATGAATAAAATTCGCCAAATTGAAGAATTTGACCCGCGATTGGTAGAAATCCACACGCAGACCTTCGATTTCGGTTGGAACAATTCTGATTTCTCGGAATACTTGAAAAGCGAAAAATATACGGCTTTTGGCGTTTATGAGGCGGAGCGGCTTCAGGCCTTTGTGCTGATCTCGGTGGTCGTCGATGAGGCCGAAATCCTGACCATCGCGACTGACCCGTCGGCGCAAAGACGAGGTTATGCGCGCGCCTTGTTGCAGCACCTGATCGCGTATCTGGCGCATAAAAGCATCCGCAGTCTGTTCCTCGAAGTGGCCGTCGATAACCCTGCCGCTATCGCCCTTTATGAGGGTCTGGGCTTCCGTCAGGTCGGCCGTCGCCCGCTTTATTACAGCCGTCGCGGCGGCGTGCTGGTGGACGCCCTTATTCTCAGTCTTGCGGTTTGAGACGATTGCCCTTAATTCCATAGGGGTGCGGCGCAACGCCGCAATGTATAAACGACAAATCCGGGAGGGCCGCATGGACCGTATCGAACAGCAATGCGTCGAAAAAGGTATGCGCATGACCGATCAGCGCCGGGTCGTCGCCCGTGTGCTGTCTCAGGCCACGGATCATCCGGACGTCGAAGAACTGTACCGTCGCGCTGCTGCCGTCGATCCCCATATTTCGCTGGCTACCGTCTATCGCACGGTGCGTTTGTTCGAAGAAGCGGGCGTGGTCGAACGCCACGATTTCGGCGATGGCCGTTCGCGCTATGAACAGGCAGGTGAAGATCACCACGACCACCTGATCAATATCAAATCGGGCGAAGTGATCGAATTTTTCGATGAAGAGATTGAGAAGCTGAAAACCGCTCTGGCCGAAAAGCTGGGCTACAAGCTGGTGGGTCATAAGCTTGAACTGTACGGCGTGCCGCTCGACGACAAATAAGCCGAAGGGGCCGGACCCGGCCACGCCCATGTGGATAAAATCCGGTCTTTGGCCTTGAAAAACGAGGCCTGAAACCTCATAAGCACCGCATGAGTGAAACCGCATCCGCCGCATCCAAAAAGCTGCACATCAAAACCTATGGCTGTCAGATGAACGTCTATGACAGCGAGCGCATGGCTGACCTTCTGCGCCCGCTGGGCTATGCCGTGTCCGATCAGGCCGAAGGCGCTGATCTGGTGCTGCTCAACACCTGCCATATCCGCGAAAAGGCGGCGGAAAAGGTCTATTCCGAGATCGGCCGCCTGAAGGTGATGCGTCAGGAAAAGGAAGCGCGCGGCGAAGGGCGTATGACGATTGCGGTCGCCGGTTGCGTGGCGCAGGCCGAGGGCGAAGAGATCATGAACCGCGCGCCGGCCGTCGATCTGGTCGTCGGGCCGCAGGCCTATCATCAGTTGCCGGAGCTGATCGCGCGCACCACCCGCGCCAAGGGCGAGCGCCTGAAGGCCGACTTCGCCCCGGAAGACAAGTTCGATGCCCTTTCGACCGAGCGTCAGGTGAGCGGTCCGACGGCCTTCCTGACGGTTCAGGAGGGCTGTGACAAGTTCTGTACCTTCTGCGTGGTGCCCTATACGCGCGGTGCCGAATGGTCGCGCCCGGTGGCCTCGATCCTCGAAGAGGCGCGTTCACTGGCCTCAAAAGGCGTGCGCGAAATCACGCTTTTGGGGCAAAACGTCAATGCCTATAACGGGCTTGAGGTCGATGGTCAGGAATCGACTCTGCCGCGCCTGATGCAGGCCCTGTCGGAGATCGAAGGGCTGGATCGTATCCGTTACACCACCTCGCACCCCAATGACATGACCGATGAGTTGATCCGCGCCCATGCGGAAAACCCTGCGGTCATGCCCTATCTGCACCTGCCTGTGCAGTCCGGGTCGGACAAGATCCTGCGTGCCATGAACCGCAAGCACGGGCGTCAGGCCTATATCGAGCTGATTGCGCGCCTGAAAGCCGCCGTGCCGAACATCGCCCTGTCCGGTGACTTCATCGTCGGCTTCCCCGGTGAGACGGACAAGGATTTCGAAGAAACGATGGACCTGATCCGCACCGTCGGTTACGCCTCGGCCTTCTCGTTCAAATATTCGAAGCGTCCGGGCACACCGGCCGCTGCCATGCCGGGTCAGGTCGATGAGGCCGTGGCCGATGCGCGCCTTCAGGCGCTTCAGGCTCTTATCAACGAACAGGCGCAGGCGTTTAAGGCCTCGCTGGTGGGGCAAACCATCGACGTGCTGTTTGAAAAGCCGGGTCGCTATGGTCAGCAGGCCGTTGGGCGGTCGCCCTGGCTTCACGCGGTGTTTGCCGAAGACGCGGCACACCTAATCGGTCAGATCGTGCCGGTGAAGATTGTGGGCGTGGGGAACAATTCTCTGATCGGGGAACTGGAAAAGGTACACGCTTGACCCTTGCCACCGAAGATTTCATAGAACTGAGCGAAGACAAGGTTCTGGCCCTGTCCGGACCGGCGCAGCGCTATCTGGCCCTGATCGAAGGGGCTTATCATGTGCTGATCGAAACGCCCGGCGGCGGGTTTCAGGTGACGGGCAAGGTGCGCGATCGTCAGCGCGCCCACGTCATCCTCAACGCCCTGTCTGAGCTTTATGACGAAGGCGTGGAGATCAGCGAGGTCGATGTTCGCACCCTGATCCAGAATCCGACGGGTAAATCACCGGTGTGGGCCGATCACCACGGCCAATCGCATGTGATCGTGATGGGCCGCAAAGGCGCCATTGCCCCCAAGACCGAGGGGCAGGCCAAATATTATCAGCAACTGCTGCGCAACGACCTGACTTTCGGACTGGGGCCGGCAGGGTCCGGCAAGACCTTTATGGCCGTGGCGCACGGTACGTCACTGCTGCTCAAGGGGGCGGTGGATCGTCTGGTCATCACGCGCCCGGCGGTCGAAGCGGGCGAAAAGCTAGGTTTCCTGCCCGGTGATCTCAATGAAAAGGTCGATCCGTACCTGATGCCGATCTGGCAGGCGCTGGATGATATTCTGGGGGCGGAAAGCCTGCGTCGCCGCCGCGAGCGCAACGAGATCGAGGTCGCACCGCTGGCCTATATGCGCGGTCGCACCCTGTCCAACGCCTATGTCATCGTCGATGAGGCACAGAACACCACCAAACAGCAGATGAAGATGGTGCTGACGCGCCTGGGCGAAGGCTCGAAAATGGTCGTCACCGGCGATCCGTCGCAGGTCGATCTGCCGCGCGCTTCGGATTCCGGTCTGGTGCACGCCGTGGGTCTTCTGAACGATGTGAAGGGGGTGGGGGTGTCGCGCCTGACCGCCGAAGACGTGGTACGGCACGAACTGGTCGCGCGCATCGTGCGTGCCTATGACAGCGAAAAACATGACTGAATTTGCCCCTCTGATCGACATTGAGGTCGAACACGACGACTGGACCGAAGCCCTGCCCGAGGTGTCGGCGGTGGTGACCGGCGCGATTGAGGCGACCTTTGCCTATCTGGGGGCGAAGGAGCAGCTTGATCTGGTGGTGCTGCTGACCGATGACGCCGAAATGAAGGCGCTCAACAAAGAGTTCCGTCAGAAGAACGCCCCTACCAATGTGCTGTCCTTTCCGGCGCCCGATATGATGCACCCGCATCTGGGCGATATCGCTTTCGGGTTCGAAACCTGCGTGCGCGAAGCGAAAGAACAGAAAAAAACGCTTAAGGCCCATGTGGCGCACCTCAGTGTGCATGGCGCTTTGCATCTTTTGGGGTATGATCACATCAATGATCCCGAAGCCGAGGAGATGGAAGACCTTGAGCGTAAGATCCTGCACGGGCTCGGCATTGCCGATCCTTACCTAGAGAAATAGGCCACTGACCATGCCGGAGCCTGACAGTCGTAGCGCCAAGCGCCCGACCGGACCCAGAAAGACCCTGTTGAACCTCTTTGGCCTTTTGGGGCCTGATGAGGCGGAAAAGCCGCTTAGTCTGAGCGACCGTCCTGAGGCTTCCAACGACCTGATCGAACACGCCCGTGCCTTTCAGAACCTGCGCGTATCCGACGTGATGACGCCGCGGGTCGATATTATCGGCATCGAAGACACCGCCACCCTGTCCGAACTGGTGCGGGTCTGCGTCGAAAGCGAGCATTCGCGCCTGCCGGTCTATAGCGACAATCTCGATCATCCGGTGGGTGTCATCCACGTAAAAGACGTGTTCAAGCTGCTGGCGCCGTCGGATGACCGGCGCATTCCCGACTGGGACGCGCCCGTGACCGACCGCCTGAAGCGCGAACTGATCTATGTCCCCGGAGCCATGTCGGCGACGGACCTGCTGCTGAAGATGCAGACCGAGCGGTCGCACATGGCGCTGGTGATCGACGAACACGGCGGCACGGATGGGCTCGTCACGCTGGAAGACCTGCTCGAAGCCGTGGTTGGGGACATTGCCGATGAATATGACGACGAGGAAGCCGAAGACCTGATCGAAACCGCCGAGGGGCAGATCGAGGTCAGTGGCCGCGTCGAGCTGGAGACGCTTGAGGAGCGGCTGGGCCTGCGCCTGTTCCCCGAAGACGGTGAGGATGAGGTCGATACGCTGGGCGGGCTGGTGGCTGTGCTGGCCGGGCGTGTGCCGCAGCCGGGCGAAATCATCCCTTACGCGGCGGCGGGGATAGATATAGAAGTGCTGGACGCCGATCAGCGCCGCATCAAACGCCTGCGTCTGCATCGTCACGAACGCAAACCCGACCTGATTCCGGAAGACGTATGACCCTGACCGAACTCGGTGCCCGTTTGGCGCCCGCCTTCGCCCTGTACCGCCGCTATGTGGGGCCGAAACGGCAGGCGGCGTTGATGGGGGTGCTGCTGGGGCTGGCGCAGCCGCCGTTCGGATTTCTGCCTGGGCTTCTGGCCTATGCCGTCCTTCTGTGGAGCCTTGATCAGGACCTCGGCCCCAGGCCCTTGCGCAAGGCGTTTGCCATTGGCTGGTGGGCCGGGTTTCTCTATTTCCTCGTCGGCTGTTTCTGGGTGGCGGAGGCCTTTCTGGTCGATGCCAGCAATCAGGGCTGGATGGCCCCGTTTGCGGTCTGCCTGCTGCCCGGTGGTATTGCCCTGTTCTGGGGGGCGGCGTTTGCAGTCTATCGCAAACTGGCCAGTGGGCGATTGGCGGGGCACTGGTCACGCTGGCTGGTTTTTGCCGGTCTGTTCTGCCTGTTTGAGTGGCTGCGCGGGACGATCCTGACCGGGTTTCCGTGGAATCCGGCCGGCGCGACGTGGAAGGCGGGTTCGGCGATGTCGCAACTGGCCGCGCTGTTCGGCGTCTATGGCCTCAGCCTGTTTACCGTCACCCTGTTCGCCAGTCCGGCGGTCAGCCGTCGTGGATACGGCTTGAAGGGTCTGTGGCCAGTGGCCGTGTCGGCGGCCGTGCTGGTCGCGGGCTTCACCTTCGGGGTTGTGCGCCTGTCCACGACCGAGGTTACGACCACCGGCACATGGATACGCCTTGTGCAGCCGAACATCGGTCAGCGCGCCAAGTGGACAGAAGGCGCGTTGCTCAAGGTCATGCGCGGCTATGTGACCTATAGTCAGGCACACGCGAAGCGAGAATTTTTACAGTCCGTTACAAAACGTGATAATAAGGGTTACCCAGACGTTATTATCTGGCCGGAAGGGGCGCTTCCGGACGCTGCTGAGAACTTGCTCGATCCACAATCGGAGACTGCAAACCTGTTTGCTGGCCTCCTTAAGCCAGATCAGATTTTGTTATGGGGCGCCTATCACCGCGCGATAGATGACCATGACGCCCTTGTATGGCGTAACTCGATGCTGGCGCTATCGCGCGATGAGACCGGCACAAATTATCAGGTTGTCTATTCCAAGTTCAAACTGGTGCCGTTTGGTGAGTTTCTGCCGTTCGAAAGCGTGCTGGAAAGCCTTGGCGTAAAGGAGTTAGCGCATGTCGGTGACGGCTTTAGTCCCGGCCCGCGTACGCATCCCGTCGAGGTCACAGGATTGCCGTCGTTTCTGCCGCTGATCTGTTATGAAGGCCTGTTCCCCGCCTTGGCCTCGGGTGAAGCCAAACCACCGTCTGCCCCATTACGGCCATCATGGATTGTCAATATTTCCAACGATGCGTGGTTTGGCCCGACAACCGGACCGGTGCAGCACCTCAACCTGTCCAGCTATCGCGCCATCGAAGAAGGTCTGCCCATGGTTCGGTCAACCCCTACGGGTGTCTCTGCGGTGATTGACCCCCTGGGGCGCATCGTTCCGGGCTCGGAAATTGGCATCGGTCAATCAGGCTTTCGTGATGTGATGTTACCATCTGCGGTATCATTTGCCCCTTACACGCTGTGGCGGCACCTGCACCTCATGCTTGTGGCGCTTTTTTGCTTGATTCCATTGGTATTTGTGACTTTTGTAAACGTTAGCAAAAACAACCAAGAAAGATGACCGCCTCCCAGGTCCGGATGGGAGGGGGTGTTACGACAAAAAGCGGTACGGCGACAACGCCGGCTGTAAAAAGTAAAGAGGCAAAGTTGGACGAAAATTCTAAGACGGACCGCAGTCCGAATCCGGTTGATTTGCATGTCGGTGCGCGTGTGCGTATGCGTCGCAAGTTTTTGGGAATGTCGCAGGAGGCGTTGGCAGAAACCATCTCCCTGACCTTCCAGCAGGTGCAGAAGTATGAGCGCGGGTCCAACCGCATCAGCGCGTCGAAGCTGCATGAAATCTCGCGGGCGCTCAAGGCCCCGGTAGCCTACTTCTTTGAAGGCTATGGTGAGTCCGAGGCCGTTGAAGGCTTTTCGGAGTCACAGTCCGAGCAGTTCGTGCACGGCTTCCTGATGACCACCGAGGGCATTGAGCTGGCTGAGGCGTTTCCGCGCATCAAAAACCCCAAGCACCGCCGCCGTATCCTTGAGCTGGTGCGTGCACTGGCGGAAGACAGCGAAGATTAAAAGATTACAGACAGACCTACCTCCCCGCAAACCCCGCCCGACCGGCGGGGTTTTTATTGTGGGAATGGGCATACTTAGAGCGATGTGCGGAAACGGTGTTCGGCGAAGCCAAAAGTGTGAGCGGTTTTCCGCAAAAACATTGCGACAAAACAAAAATTTAAAGCGAAATGGCGATTCCTCTTAAAGTCATTTCGCTGTAGTGGTTACCCCACAAACGACTTGATCATATAAAGATATGTTTATATGAGTGTGCAAACACTTAGTTGAACAGCGGAGTTCCGCCATGCGCCCGTCCTACATCTTCACTTCCGAAAGCGTCTCCGAAGGCCATCCGGACAAGGTCGCCGACCGGGTTTCCGATGTCGTCGTCGATGCCTTCCTGCGCGAAGACCCCGAAGCCCGCGTCGCGTGTGAGACGCTGGTAACCACCGAACGCGTCATTCTGGCCGGTGAGGTGCGCGCCGCCGATGACAAGATGCGCGAAATCATCGCGGGTCTGGAAGACAAGGTGCGCGCGGCCATCAAGGATATCGGCTACGCGCAAAAGGGCTTCCACTGGGCCACGGCCCACTATGCCTGCCACCTGCACGCCCAGTCGGCCGACATCGCCATGGGCGTCGATTCTGCTGAGAACAAGGACGAGGGTGCCGGCGATCAGGGTATCATGTTCGGCTATGCCTCGGATGAGACCGCGGAGCTGACCTCGGCCCCGCTGCAATGGTCGCATAATATCCTGCGTCGTCTGGCCGAAGCGCGTCACGGCGGCGATCATCGTCTGGAACCCGATGCCAAGTCGCAGGTCACGGTGCAGTACGAAAACGGCGTGCCGTCGCGCATCCTCAAGGTGCTGATCTCGCACCAGCACAAGGAAGGCCTGACGCCGAAGGATGTGGAAGCCATCGTCAAGCCCTACGCGCTCGAAGTCCTGCCGCAGGGCATGGTGACGGCGGATACCGAATGGCTGGTCAATCCGACCGGTAATTTCGTCATTGGCGGCCCGGATGGCGATGCCGGTCTGACTGGCCGCAAGATCATCGTTGATACCTACGGCGGTGCCGCCCCGCACGGTGGCGGTGCCTTCTCTGGTAAGGACCCAACCAAGGTCGATCGTTCGGCGGCCTATGCCCTGCGCTATCTGGCCAAGAACGTGGTCGCGGCGGGCCTCGCCAAGCGCTGCACGCTTCAGGTGTCCTACGCGATTGGTGTGTCGCGCCCCTTGAGTTTCTACGTCAATACCCACGGCACGGGTCAGGTGGACGAAGCGAAGCTCGAAGCCCTACTGCCCGAACTGATCGGTGGTCTGACGCCGCGTGGCATTCGTTTGCATCTGGGCCTCAACAAACCGATCTACGAGCGCACGGCGGCCTATGGTCACTTCGGCCGCACACCGGAAGACGATGGCGG
>NZ_JAIWNX010000053.1 GCF_020217185.1 Asticcacaulis sp. | reverse complement strand
CTTCTCGTGGGAGCGCACCGATCTGGTTGACGCGCTTAAGCGCGAGTTTTAAGAGAGCGGCTTTCCCGGCACCTCCTCTGACCTCAGAGGAGGTGCTTTTGCAAAAGGCGCTCTATGTCAGACGAAACACCGCCCGCCATTTCGCCGTCGTGGGGGCCCATGCGCTCGTTCGGGCGCATCAAGTCGCGCACGTTGAAGCCGCGTCAGGCCGACCTGTTCGACACCCTGCTGCCGACCATCGAAGTCAATGACGCCCTGATCGCGCAACTCGCTGCTGGAGACCTTGGCGGTTACAGCGAGCTGTGGCTGGAGATCGGCTTCGGCGGCGGGGAGCATCTGGCGGCACAGGCCGAGCGTAATCCTCAGGCGCTGATCCTCGGCTTCGAGCCCTTCCTCAATGGCGTCGGCTCCCTGCTGCGCCATGTCGATGAGCGCGGTCTGAACAATGTACGCCTGATGCCCGGCGATGCGCGCCCGGTGATCGACCGCCTGAACGCGGCCTCGGTTGATAAGGTGTTCATCCTCTTCCCCGATCCGTGGCCCAAGGCCCGCCACCACAAGCGCCGCTTCATCCAGACTGAAACGCTGGACGCTCTGGCGCGTGTGATGAAGGACGGGGCGCGTCTGCGCTTTGCCACCGACTGGGCCGACTACGCCGACTGGACGCTGGAGCGCGCCACGGCGCACGCCGCCTTTGACTGGCCTGCCCAGTCACAAGCTGAATGGAACACGCCCCCCGCAGATCACGTGACCACGCGTTATGAAGAGAAGAAGCTGGGCGATTGCGCGCCGGTCTTCCTCGACTTTTATCGTCACGCGCGAAATTGACGCGAAAAGGCCGCATTTCACCCCGGTTTGACGCAAACCTGTAGCCATCGCCCCCATTTTAGCCTGTATTAACTATGGTTAATGTTCGGGGTAACGGGGTCGTCCATGGAAAGCCTGCATAAGGTTTCGGCGGGGTTTGTCTTTGCCTTTCTGTGCCTGCACATGGCCAACCATTTTGTTGGCTTGCAGGGGCTCGATACCCACATCGCTTTTATGGCCGTGGCGCGCATGGTCTATCGCCACCCGGTGGTCGAGATGGTCGTGCTACTGGCCTTTCTGGTGCAGATACTGTCCGGCTGGGCGCTGGCGCGGGAAATCTGGGCGAAGAAGAAGGATTTCGTGCATCAGCTTCAGGCGGCCTCAGGCACCTATATCGCCTTTTTCGCCCTCACCCACGTCGCCTTTATCTTCTATGTGCGTCAATTGCTGACCTTGGACACCGATATCTACCTCATCGTCGCGGGCCTGATGCAGAGCGGCTGGATGTATGCGCTTATCCCCTATTACGGACTGGCGATCTTCGCCCTGTTTGTGCATATGGGCTGCATCCTGTTCGACATTTTCAAAAAGACCTTGCGGCCGGTGTCGTGGGGGCTTCTGGTCGTAACGGTGGGAGTTGGCGGATACGCCACGTGGTTGCTGATGATGTTCTACACAGGCCACACGGCGGCCCTGCACGTGCCGGCGGAGTATTTTGACCTCTATCCCCTGATCCGTATGAAGTAGGGGCAGCGACCGCCCGTTTATTGGGCTTGGCAAACCGGCGGCAAGGGTCTATAAGCACCTCAACATCGTCCGAATGGCCTTGCGGCCCGGCGGCGGCCCTCAAGAAGGCCAGCCGCTTTTTTGTTGCCCGAAACGCAGCGGACGAACCATCTGAGGACCTATTTTGCGCGCCAAGACCACCGAAGACCGCAAGCTGATCGAAGCCTTTGACCCCATTGCCGAAGCGTTGGGGCTCGACATTGTGCGCGTGCGCCTGATGGGCTCGAACAAGCCGGGCGGCGCGCGTCGTTTACAGATTATGGCTGAGCGCAAGACCGACGGCGACATCACAGTCAATCAGTGCGCCCGCCTGTCGCGCGCCCTGTCGGCCTGGCTGGAAGAATCTGATCCTATCACCGGCGAATATATTCTCGAAGTGTCCTCGCCCGGTATCGACCGTCCGCTGACCCGCCTGAAGGATTTCGACACCTATTCGGGTCTTGAGGCGCGTCTGGAGCTGGATCGTCTGGCCGAAGGGCGCAAGCGCTTCCGCGGCATACTGAATGGCACCGAAGACGGCGAATACGTCGCTATCGACCTTGAAGGCGAGGAAGATACGGCGATGATTCCCTTCGACTGGATCATCGACGCCAAGCTGGTGCTCAATGACGAGCTGCTCAAGATCGGCGCCGAAAAGGCCGCCCTTCGCCGCGAGCAGGGCGAAGATGATGAGGAAGAGGACGAAGACCTCGATTTCGGCGACGATGCGGACGCCGAATTTGACGATGAAGATTTCGACGACGCCGATGACGATTTCGGCGATGACGACGACGACAAACTGACAAAAAATTAAACTGGGAACAGTGACATGAGCTTTACCGGAATCAGCGCCAACCGTCAGGAACTGCTGCAAATCGCCGACGCCGTGGCGCGCGAAAAGCAGATCGACAAGTCGGTCGTGCTCGCCTCCATCGAAGAAGCGGTGCAAAAGGCCGCCCGCTCGCGCTATGGGGCCGACCACGACATCCGCGTGCGCGTCGATCCGCGCACCGGCGAAATGACCATCACCCGCTATGTGACGGTGGTGCCGGACGAGGAGCTTGAGAACGAATACGCGCAGCGCGGCCTGACCGAGGCCCTGCGCGAGGACAAGGACGCCTTTGTCGGCAAGACCTACGAAGAGGTCCTGCCGCCGTTCGAACTGGGCCGCGTGCAGTCGCAGATGGCGCGTCAGGTCGTCACGCACAAGGTGCGCGAAGCCGAGCGTGAGCGTCAGTATGATGAGTTCAAGGACCGCGTGGGCGAAATCGTCAACGGTACGGTCAAGCGCGTCGAATACGGCAATGTCATCGTCGATCTGGGCCGCGGCGAAGGCATCATGCGCCGCGATCAGTCGATCCCGCGCGAGGCGTTTCAGGTCAATGACCGTATCCGCGCCTATATCTATGACGTGCGCCGTGAGACCAAGGGCCCGCAGATCATGCTGTCGCGCGCCCACGGCGGCTTTATGGCCAAGCTGTTCGCGCAGGAAGTGCCGGAAGTCTATGACGGCGTGATCGAAATCAAGTCGGTCGCCCGTGATCCGGGTTCGCGCGCCAAGATGGCCGTGCTGTCCAACGACAACTCGATCGATCCGGTCGGGGCCTGCGTCGGTATGCGTGGGTCGCGCGTGCAGGCCGTTGTCGGTGAACTGCAAGGTGAAAAGATCGACATCATCCAGTGGTCGCCGGACGAAGCCACCTTCATCGTTAACGCTCTGGCCCCGGCCGAAGTGTCGAAGGTCGTTCTGGACGAAGAAGAAGACCGCGTTGAGGTCGTGGTGCCGGATGAGCAACTGTCGCTCGCCATCGGCCGTCGCGGTCAGAACGTGCGTCTGGCCTCGCAACTGACGGGCTGGCAGGTCGATATCATCACCGAGTCGCAGGATTCTGAGCGTCGTCAGAAGGAATTTGCCGAGCGCACCGCCCTGTTCCAGGAAGCGCTGGACGCCGATGAAGTCATCGCGCAGTTGCTGGTTACCGAAGGCTTCTCGACCGTCGAAGACCTCGCCTATGTCGATCAGATGGAAATCGCTGCCATCGAAGGCTTCGACGAAGACACGGCGGCTGAGCTTCAGGCGCGCGCCCGTGACTATCTGGAGCGCTTCGAGGCCGAGCAGAACGCCAAGCGCGTTGAGCTGGGCGTCGAGGACGAGGTGCTGAACGTGCCGGGTATCACCCTGGCCATGGCGGTTGCTCTGGGCGAAGCCGGTGTGAAGACGGTTGAAGATCTGGCCGATCTGGCTACCGACGAAGTGCGCGGCGGCTTTGAGCAACGCGGGGCCGAAAAGGTCCGCGTGCCGGGCGCTCTGGAAAGCTTCTCCCTGTCCGTGGCCGATGCCGAGGCCCTGATCCTCAATGCGCGTATCGCGGCGGGCTGGATCGAAGCGCCGGAGCCGGAAGAGGCTTACGAAGAGTCCGAAGAGTCTTATGAAGAGGAGGGCGCGAATGACGCCATCCCTGAACAATGAGACCCTTATCGATCTGAATGACGATCTGGCTGAGGCGGGGGAGACCCCGTCTCAGACCGTTTCCGTGCGCGTGACTCACCGTCGGGACGTCGCTTCACACCAGTCGGTTCCCCGTGACGGCCTGATCCGCTTTGTGGTCGGGCCGGACGGCTTTGTGGTGCCTGATCTCAAGGAAACCCTGCCCGGACGCGGGCTGTGGCTGAAGGCCGACGCCGAGAGTCTGGCTTTGGCCATCAAAAAGAATCTGTTTTCGCGTGCGGCCAAACGCGCGGTCAAAACCCCGGAAGGCCTTGATACCCTTGTGCCCGCCCTGATCCGCAGACGCCTGCTGGAGCAGTTGGGGCTGGCGCGACGCGAAGGAAATCTGGTGACGGGGTTTGAAAAAGTCGCCACAGCGCTTAAATTAGGCAAAACCGCGCCTCACGCGGCCGGCCGTGCCGCGTGGCTGATCGAAGCCTCGGACGGGGCCGAAGATGGTCGCAGCAAACTTCTGAACCTCAGTAATGGCCAGACGCCGTCCGTTGGGCTGTGCGGCCTGTTCTCCAATGATGAGCTGAGCCTCGCCCTGGGGCTCGAAAATGTAATCCATGCCGCCCTGATCGAAGGTCGGCGGGCGGCGGCGTTTTCGCGTGAAGCGGAACGCCTTGGTGGGTTTGAGGCGTTGTTTCCTGCCCAATGGCGCGAAAGGCCCTTTAACTCAAACTGAAAAGCGACTATCAGGGCGTGATCTTTTCACGGTCTGATCGTGGCCAGAGCGATGTGTCGAAACTGTATGTGGCGTTTATGACGGCCCTATCGCTCAAACCGAATAACGATTGTCCGAAACGAAGCCGGAATGCCGGTTTCATCATGTGTATGTTGCGAGCTGAATGAGCGATCCGAAAGACGATAAACCCGAAGCCCCCAAAGGCGATAATACCCGCGCTCCGCTGAGCCTGAAGCCGCGCGTCGGTGGCAATGTGTCCACCGGCACCGTGAAGCAGAGCTTCAGCCATGGGCGCTCCAAGACGGTGGTGGTGGAAACCAAGCGCCGCATCGGCACGCCTCCGCAAGGTGCGCCTTCGGGTGGGGCTCAGGGCACTGGTGGCGCGCCGCGCGCCGGCGGTGAAAACCTGGCGCGTCCGCGTCCGGCTGCCCCGCAGGGTGCGCCGTCGGCACCGCGTCCGGCGCCTTCGGGTGGCAATACGGGCGGTCTGCGTCAGGATGAGCTGGAGCGTCGCGCCCGCGTTCTGGAACAGGCGCGCGTCGATCAGGAGCGCCGCGAAGCCGAGGCGCGCCGTCAGGCCGAACAACGCGCCCGCGAAGAGGCGGCCCGCCGTGCGGCGGCTGCCGAAGCGGCACCGAAGTCCGAAGCGCCTGCCCCGGCTCCCGCGCCGTCAGAACCGGCTCCGCAAGCACCCGCTCCGGCTCAGGCCGAAGCCCCGCGTCGCAGCCCCATCGAAGAGGCTCTGTCGCGTCCGGCCCAGCGTGCGCCGCGCGAAGACCGCCGCGATGGCTTCCGTGACGATCGCGCCCCCCGCTCGGATCGTCCGCAAGGCGACCGCCCGCAGGGTCAGTATGGTGATCGTCCGCGCGGAGACCGCCCGCAAGGTGATCGTCCGCAAGGCGACCGTCCTCAGGGTCAGTACGGAGATCGTCCGCGCGGAGACCGCCCGCAAGGGGATCGTCCGCCGTTCAACCGTGATGGCAATCGTCCGCAAGGCGACCGTCCCAACTATGGCGAACGCACGCCGCGTGGCGACCGTCCGCAAGGGGATCGCCCGCCGTTTAACCGCGACGGCAATCGTCCGCAGGGCGATCGTGGCCCCAGAGATCCGAACCGTCCGCAGGGCGACCGCGGTCCGCGTCCGGCCGGTGAAACCGTCCGCTATTCGGCCAATTCGCCGCGTCCGCCGCGCGGTCCGGCCGGTGTGGCCCCGAACGCTCCGGCGGTCTCCGAAGTCGATCGTATCCGTTCCTCGCGCGGTTCGCCTGCGGGTAAGCCCGGCGATGTGCGTGCCCGTACCGGGGACGATGATGATCGTGGTCGTCGCGGCGGCAAGGCCGGTGCGCCGACCAAGGCCGTCTCGCAGACCCGTGGCGAGCCCAAGCGTCGCGAAGGCCGCCTGACCCTGCAAGCCGTTGTGGGTGATGACGAAGGTGCCGCCGATCGCATGCGTTCGCTGGCCTCGGTTCGCCGGGCCCGTGAGCGTGAACGCGAAAAGCGCAAGGGCGTTACCACCGAACAGGCCCGCGTGTCGCGTGACGTGGTCATCCCGGACGTTATCACGGTTCAGGAACTGTCGAACCGTATGGCTGTGCGCGCCGTGGACATCATCAAGATGCTGATGAAGCAGGGGATGATGCTGAAGATCAACGACGTGATCGACTCCGATACGGCCGAACTGGTGGCCACGGAATTCGGTCACAACGTGAAGCGCGTCTCTGAAGCGGACGTCCTCGAAGGCTTTATCGACGCCGCCGACCATGACGACGATACGGTGGTGCGTCCGCCGGTCGTGGCCGTCATGGGTCACGTTGACCACGGCAAGACCTCGCTGCTCGATGCGTTGCGTAAGGAAGACGTGGCCGCCGGTGAAGCCGGTGGCATCACCCAGCACATCGGTGCCTATCAGATCAAGGTGCCGTCGGGTGAGCGTATCACCTTCCTCGACACGCCGGGTCACGCGGCCTTCTCGGCCATGCGTGCGCGCGGTGCCAATGTGACGGATATCGTGGTGCTGGTCGTGGCGGCGGATGACGGTGTGATGCCGCAGACCATCGAAGCCATCAACCACGCCCGTGCAGCCAAGACGCCGATCATCGTCGCCGTCAACAAGATGGACAAGCACGAAGCCAATCCGCAGCGCGTCATCAACGAACTTCTGCAACACGAAGTCGTCGTCGAAGCGCTGGGCGGTGAAACCCAGATCGTCGAAGTGTCGGCCAAGACCGGCATGGGTCTCGACAATCTGGTCGAAGCCATCCTGCTTCAGGCCGAAGTGCTGGACCTGCGGGCCAATCCGGACCGTACCGCCGAAGGCGTGGTGATTGAAGCCAAACTCGACAAGGGTCGCGGTCCTGTGGCCACGGTTCTGGTCAAGCGCGGTACGCTGAAGCGTGGCGACATCATCGTGGCCGGTGGTGCCTGGGGCCGCGTACGTGCGCTCATCGACGAACGCAATGCGCAACTGCCCGAAGCGGGTCCGTCGCAGCCGGTGGAAATCCTCGGCCTCGATCAGGCGCCTGATCCCGGTGAAGCCTTCGCTGTGGTGGAAAACGACGCCCGTGCCCGCGAAATCACCGAGTACCGTCAGCGCGTGAAGCGTGAAAAGATGGTGGCTCCGGTGGGCGTGTCGTTGTCGGACATGATGTCGAAGCTCAAGGACAACAAGGTCAAGGAGCTTCAGCTTATCGTCAAGGCGGACGTGCAGGGTTCGGCCGAAGCCATTATCGGCTCGCTGGAAAAGGTCGGCAACGAAGAGGTCCGCGCGCGGATCATCCATTCGGGTGCCGGCGGTATCACCGAATCCGACGTACAACTGGCCAAGGGGTCCAACTCGCCCATCATCGGCTTCAACGTCCGTGCCTCCAAGCAGGCGCGTGATCTGGCCGAACGCGAAGGCGTTGAAATCCGCTACTACGCGATCATTTACGACCTGATCGACGACATCAAGGGCGTGCTGTCGGGCATGCTGGCCCCGATCCAGCGCGAAACCTTCCTCGGCAACGCGGAAGTGCTCGAAGTGTTCGACATCACCAAGGTCGGCAAGGTCGCCGGGTGTCGCGTCACCGAAGGCCGCGTCGAAAAGGGCGCGCGCGTGCGTATCCTGCGCGACGATGTCGTCATTCAGGAAATGGGCGTGCTCACCACGCTTAAGCGCTTCAAGGACGAGGTCAACTCGGTCGTGGTCGGTCAGGAATGCGGTATGTCCTTCGGTCCGTTCCAGGACATCAAGAAGGGCGACTTCATCGAATGCTTCACGGTCGAAGAGATCAAGCGCACCTTGTAACCCCTGTCAAAAGCATCAGGCCCGGATCATTCCGGGCCTTTTGTTTTTCAGGATTGCAATGGCGCTGAAGTTTCTGAGAGTCCGGGGTGTGGGGTCTGTGACCCCGCATCTTTTTTTCTTTAAAGAAGACGATGCGATGAGATCAAAATTACCTGTGACCTTACTTATTATTTGTCTCGTTGGTGGTTGCCAGTCAGCGACAAGTCATTCCGGCTACAGTGTACAGTCTGAAAATCATGCAAGTTATATAGCGGCAGTAGCTGAGGATGTACGTGAAACAAAGCGCTGGCCTAGTGACACTTACAGCATCAGCTTTCTGAGGAGGGAAGGCCGATTTCTTTTGTTTTCCGTGACGCATCTCAAATCCGCCAAAGAACTTAGCGATATTTCACAAAAAGAGAACGAGAGCTTGATAGAAGTTCGCACGGGAGGCGATGGCATGTCTTATACTACTTACGTCAACCGCGACACGGGGCGAGTCGAAAAGAAGGTCTATCCACGATAGGGGTTTTTAAGGCGAGAAAAAGAAGCAAACCTTTCATTTGAAACCTTTGACTTTCTGAAAGATTTGCCTGCTATAGGCGGACCATGCCTGATACGACCTTTTTCGACCCGTCCCATTACGTTCTGATCATCAAATGCCCGGACACGCGCGGTATCGTCGCGGCGGTCTCCGGCTATCTGAACGACAACGACATCTCCATCGTCGAGTCGAACCAGTTCAACGACAGTCAGGGCGACATGTTCTATGTGCGCGTGGTCTTCAAACAGGCCGGTGCGCGGATGCCGCCCATGTCGATCCTGCGCGAAGGGTTCAAACCCATTGCCCACCGTTTCAGCATGGAATGGGACATCCATAATCTGAGCGTTCGCCCGCGCGTTATCATTGCCGTGTCGAAGTTCGGTCACTGCCTGTACGAACTGCTGCACCGCTGGCGGTCGGGCCTGTTGCCGGTGGAAATCGCCGCCGTCGTCTCAAACCACGAAGACATGCGCTCGTTTGTCGAATGGAACGGCCTGCCCTATGTGCACCTGCCGATCACCAAAGACACCAAGGCCGAGCAGGAGGCGCAGTTCCTTAGCCTGATCGAGACGCATCAGGCCGATCTGGTCGTGCTGGCGCGTTACATGCAAATCCTGTCCGACGACTTTTCGCGTCGGCTGGAAGGCCGCTGCATCAATATCCACCACTCCTTCCTGCCGTCGTTCAAAGGGGCCAAGCCGTATCATCAGGCGCATCAGCGCGGGGTGAAGATCATCGGGGCGACGGCGCACTATGTGACGTCTGACCTCGACGAAGGGCCGATTATCGAACAGGACGTGCAGCGCGTGCACCACGGGCTGACGCCGGAGCAACTGGTGGCCATCGGTCAGGATATTGAAGCCCGCGTACTGGCGCGTGCGGTTACCTGGCACGCCGAACGCCGCGTCATCATCAATGGCGGTAAGACGATCGTGTTTAGCTGATTTCGCGCTTGCGAAACCCCTGACCGCGTTGCAATGTTAGTCAACGGATCGGGGAAAAAACACCATGTCAGCGGGCAAACGGAAGCGGACGAAAGCGCCGGTTTCCAACCTCTATATCGTGCAATATGCCGAAGTGACGGGCGTGGGCATGGGACGCCTGAGTGATGGCGCGCTGTACCTGACGCAACGCGGGCTGGCGCGCCTGTGTGGGGTGCAAAACGCCCATATCGGCACGATCAGCCGTGACTGGGACAGCGATAAACCGCGCATCCGTGCGATCAAGACGCGCCTGTCCGAGATGAACGAAGAACGTGCCGCCGCCCATTCGGTCCTGACCTATCAGGGGCGGCGTCAGTACTGCTACGACGTGGCGGTGTGTCAGGCCATTCTTAGCTATTACGCCCACGATGCCGGACGCCATGTGCAGGACGAGGCGGCGGCGCACGTCTATGACGGGGCGGGCCTGAACGCCTATATCGCCCACGCTCTGGAGGGGTTT
>NZ_JAIWNX010000044.1 GCF_020217185.1 Asticcacaulis sp. | reverse complement strand
CTGAGTTCGGGCACATTGTGGCCCAGACCCAGTTCAACATGTACCACACCTACACGGTCGATGAGCATACCCTGCGCGCCATTGGTATCATCCGCGATATCGAGTTGGGGCAGCATAAGGAAGACCACCCGCTGGCCACGTCGCTGATCCCCAACTTGGCCAATAAGGAGACCCTTTACCTCGCCATGCTGTTGCACGATGTAGGCAAGGGCGGCGAGTTGGGGCAGGAGATCGAGGGCGAAATCGCTGCGCGGCGCGCCTGTGCGCGGCTGGGCCTCGAAAAGTGGCAGATTGATCAGGTGGCGTGGCTGGTGCGGCACCACCTTGTCCTGTCCGACTATGCGCAAAAGCGCGACGTGTCGGACCCCGAAACCGTGGCGTCTTTTGCGCGCATCGTTGAAACGCCTGAGCGCCTGCGTCAGCTTCTGGTTCTCACCGTCGCCGATATCCGCGCCGTGGGGCCGGGCGTGTGGAACGGCTGGAAAGGGCAGTTGATGCGTGAGCTTCAGGCCGCCACCGAAGCCGCCTTCCGTGGCGGGCGTGGCAGCGAAGGCGACGCCGTGACCCAGGTGCGCGAAGAGATTCAGGCGCGCGCCGCCGCCCTGCGTGAGTCCTTAAGCGCCGGGGATGCCCGGATGCGCGGTTGGCTCGATACAATGGAAGAGTCGTATCTGTTTGCTTTTTCTGCCGACGAAATCCGCCAGCACGCCCGTCAGGTGTGGAGCGCTGCCGAAGGCAAGGCCTCGGCTCAGGCCTATATCGACCATACGCGCAATGCCGCCCGTTTCTGCATTACGGGGCCGGACCGTCCGGGCCTGTTTGCTGATCTGGCGCGCTGCTTCACCAATATGGGTGCCAACGTCGTGGGGGCACAGGTCTTTACCTCCACCACGGCTCAGGCGCTCGACGTCTTCTACGTGCAGGACACGCAGGGCAAGCCCTTTGGCCATGACGATCCGGGCCGCATTCGTCAGATGGAACAGGCGCTTGAAAAGGCCGTCGGGGGTGAAGTGGCGGCGCCCCTGATCCATAAGGCGATCAATGCCCACCGCACGGCGGCCTTCGCTATCGCGCCGACCGTGGTGTTCGACGATGAATCCAACCCGCAAATGACCATTATCGAGGTGTCCGGCCGCGACCGTCCGGGGCTTCTGGCCGATGTGGCCAGCGTGCTGGCGCGTGCGCATCTCGATACGGCCTCGGCCCACATCGACTGCTACGGCGAACGCGCCGTCGATGCCTTCTACGTGGTCGATCACTTTACGCGCAAGCAACTGACCAAGGCGCAGCGCGACAAGGTTCACCGCGCCCTGACCGATGTGCTGGACCCCCCCTCGGCCCCGTCACGTGCCACCCCTACGCGGGCAAGGGCGTCGATGGCGCGTTAAGGAGCAGATTTAACCTCTTATTGAGACCCTTCCGTAACAATGTCATTCATTGTGTTGCGGAGTGTCGTCCATGTGGTCAGCGTTTGGTGGAAAAAAGTCGCATAAGGCCGATAGCCTTAATCAGGACCTGCTGACGGCGATTAACCTCAGTCAAGGTCTTATCGAATTTGACCTCGACGGGCATGTGCTTTCCGCCAACGCCAACTTTCTAAACCTGATGGGCTACTCGGCCTCTGAACTGGTAGGTAAGCACCATTCGGCGTTTGTCGATGCGGGGGAGGTGCAGACGTCAGCCTATCGGCAATTCTGGGCCGACCTGAAACACGGGGTCGCGCAAAAAGGAGAGTTCCGGCGTCAGACCAGAGACGGGCGCAACGTCTATCTGGAAGCCGTTTATAACCCCATTCTCGACCGTTCGGGCAAGCCTTACAAGATCGTCAAAATCGCCTCCGACGTGACCGCGCGTAAGCTGCGCGACCTCGATCTGGAAGGTAAGGTCGCGGCGATTTCGCGCTCTCAGGCCGTTATCGAGTTCGCTCTGGATGGCACGGTGATTACGGCCAATGACGCCTTCCTGAAGGTGATGGGCTATCGTCTGGACGAAATCGTCGGACGGCATCACCGCATGTTTGTCACGGATAACGACGCCAAAAGCGCGGCCTATGCCGATTTCTGGCGGCGACTACTGGTGGGCGAGTTCGTCTCTTCGCAGTTCAAGCGGATCAATAAGGACGGGTGCGAGGTCATCCTTCAGGCCACCTATAACCCCATACTGGGCATAGATGGCCGGCCCCTGAAGATCGTCAAATTCGCCTCTGACATCACTCAGCAGGCTCAGAAGGATGCCGACCTTCTGAGCCAGGTGGAAGCCATTTCGCGCGCGCAGGCGGTCATTGAATTCAGTCTGGACGGCACCATCCTCAATGCCAATGACAACTTTCTGAAGGTCATGGGCTATGGGCTGGACGAAATCCGCGGCAAGCACCACCGGATGTTTGTGGATGAGGCCACGGCCAGCAGCGACGCCTATCGCGCGTTCTGGACCCGTCTGGCGCACGGTGAATTCGTTTCCGCAGAGTTTCAGCGTCAGGCCAAGGGTGGGCGAACCGTCTATATTCAGGCCTCGTACAACGCCATTCTCGACGTGAATGGCAAGCCGTACAAGGTCATGAAATACGCCACCGACGTCACCGCCCGACGCATAGCGCTCAACCGGACGACCGAACTGTCCCACTCGCTTCAGGACCTGTCGGCGGCGGTTGAGGAAATGGCGGCCACGGGCCGGTCGATTTCCGACACCATGTCACAAACCAAGGCGGCGGCGGATCAGGCCAATCAGTCCGTCAACGAAGCCGACGACAGCGCCCGGCAACTGGCTGTTGCGGCGGCGCAGATGGACGGCATCGTCGAGATGATCAGCAATATCACCAGCCAGATCAATCTTCTGGCGCTGAACGCCACCATCGAATCGGCCCGCGCAGGCGAAGCCGGGCGTGGTTTCGCCGTCGTGGCGACCGAGGTTAAAAATCTGGCCACTCAGGCGCGCAGGGCCACCGAACAGATTGTCGGCGAAATCGCCGGCGTGCGCGCCTCCTCTGCCGCCGTGGTCAATGCGCTTGACGCCATCCGCGCCACCGTTTCCAATGTGCAGGAACAGGTCCTGTTCACGGCAGGTGCCGTCGAAGAACAAAGCGCCACGTCTCAGGATATGGCGCGCAATATGCAGATTGCCTCCTCAGAAGCCGAAAACATCGTCCGCGCCGCCTGAGCGCTCAAAACCGAGTGATCAACCCAGCATGGTCCCGTGGCTTTAGTGACAAAATTTAAGCCATTGTCGCTTACGTAGCAGAAACGGCGACGGGACACATGGAACCGGTGGTAAATTATTCGCCTCGCTCAGCCGCCATGCGGGTGTAGCGCTGCTTCAATTCACGCATCAGAGTATCGTGCGGGATCAGCGCTCCGGCGGCCTCTTCGGACAGGCCGGTGTGCAACGCGCGGTCCAGCTCAGCGATACGGCGTTCCCGTGCCTCGATAATCCGCAGCCCTTCACGCACCCATTCGCTGGTGTTGTTGTAGCGACCGCTTTACACCATCTGCGCCGCGAATTGTTCGAAATGCTCACCCAGATAAACAGACGTCGCCATCACATACCTAGCCTATACGAATATCGTACATCGGGAGGGGTCAGAAGGCAAACGGGGTGGACATAGTAGTTTTGGCTTCACAAATAATACCTGATTGTCCTCATCTCTTTGGCCCACACATTCCATAAGCAGGCAAGCGTATCTATAGCGGGGTCGTGCGAGCCTTTTTACCTCTATTGGGCTATTTGATAAGCTCAACTTGATATCGTTCGCCGATGTTAAAACGTGTCGAGTCGCATTAGGCTCATTGTACAAATTCGATACACCATCATCTTGCTCACGATTGTACACGGTGCGACATGAATAATCCTAATTTAATCAAAGGCGACCGTGCTCTAAGTGCAGGTGGTACGGACAGGCTCGGTTTCCGTAACGTGGCTAAGCGTATAAGTAGCGCTTTGATCGACAGTGCCACCGATGGTGGTCTCGTGGTCGGTATTGAAGGGGAGTGGGGCTCTGGTAAGTCAAGCCTGCTTCATATTATCGTTGAAGAAATTGAGGCTTTGGAGCAATACAACCGCCCAACGATAATCAATTTTCGGCCATGGCTCATCGGTGACCGCGATGCTTTGATAACCAGTCTGTTCCAGTCCTTAAATTCGAAACTTAATGAGATTGCTGCTGGAGAGGGAGATTTTGCACCGGATGCGGCAGCCAAGGCAAAACAAGCCGCCGAAATTTTGCGACAGTTTGCTAGTCGAGTTAGCAAATTCGGTGCCGTGGTTAAGGTGGTTGGCGAAGCTACCGGCTTGAAACCCATTGAATGGGCGGGTGGCGGCATGACTGCAGCTAGCGAGCTTCTGGAAAAGGGCAAAGAGAAATCGCTAAGCGAATTAAAGGATTCCTTAATTAAGTTACTTCGCGAACTCAACCATCGCTTCATTGTGACCGTTGACGACGTGGACCGTTTAGAACCAGAAGAGGTTATTGAAGTTCTTCGCTTGGTTCGGTCGGTCGTGGACTTACCCAATGTCATTTATCTGCTTTGCTATGACGGGCAGATTTTATCTCACAGCATTGAGCAAGCGACCGGCATTGAGAGCGGGCATGCCTATCTAGAGAAGATTATCCAGCTAACTGTATTTGTTCCGAAGCCAGAACCTCTTCAACTGAGGCAGTGGTTCACGGACGAATTGAAAAATTTTGCGGAGGTGAAAAGTGAAGACGAACTTTCGCGGTTGCGATACGTTATTGATTTCGAAGGTGGGCGACAGTTACGCACTCCGCGTTCTGTAGTTCGCACGCTGGACTCAATGCGCTTTTACTGGCCTCCTTTGCGCGAAGCGGGTGCGGATTTGGCGGATTTGGTTTGGCTTCAGCTAATCAAAGACGGAAATCCCAATTTATACCGCTGGATAGAAAAATATTGCGCGACGGCATCCCTAGTATCACTCGGAATTGCTCGCGTGGAAAAAGCCGAAAACGAACACGAGTATGAGGCTTTGATGGCATCTGTACCCAAGGGGCACTTCAAAGACGTTCACTATCGCTATTATTTCGCTGTACAATTGCCCGGCGTAGAGGCTGATTTTGGCAAAGATGCAGATGGTTTCAAACTCTTTCAGAAAATCACCAATCATGAGCAAGCGAAGGCGTTAGAACAACGACGTCTAAGTAGCCCCGACCATTATCGGCTGTATTTTGCCATTTCTGGGCCTGTCCACGAACTCACCATTAACAATACATCGACTTTTTTGAATGCGGTTGATGAAAGCATCGCGGCGGCGGCTAAAGCAATGATTGTTTTGCACGACGAAGAAATATCCCATAATCTGACAAAGCTCGATCTTTTACTTGATCGTCTAGAGTTTAATGTCTCCGAAACGCTTTCTTCAATTCAAGCCAAGACATTTCTATTGAGTCTATCCAATATGTTAGATGCCGCTTATCTCAAACGGCCCTTTGATCCGTTTTGGCCGGGCACACTTTGGGGGCGAGCCGAAAAAATAATCAAACCTGTCCTTAAACGCGTAGGCGACTTACATCGCGTGGACCTATTACAGAAAATGTTTAGAGAGGGTGAGGCCTTGGCTTGGCTCACCTCCATTTTCCGTAGAGAGACCTTCGGACATGGTCGCTTTGGAGGCCGACAAAGCTTTGTAGATGAGCGACTCCTCACGGGCGAAGAACTCGATTTAGTCACATCGATAATGCAGAGTCGCTACGGCAATATGACTGTCGATGAGATATTTTCGACTCCTGAACCAGCAAGTCTGATGTACGCTTGGTATCAGAGTGGTGACGAGATCGGTCCGCGTGAAAAATTGGCCCCGTTCCTGCAGTCCAACGACGGTTTGATAAAGTGTTTGGAAGTATTTACGGGCGTTGTTAACAGCAGCGCCCGAGGCCGGTACAATGTTCTGCGTCCGCAAAGCATCACCCCGTTTATGGATTATAATGACGCGAGGGCACGGGTACAGCAACTCATAACCGACGAGCAATTGAGCAGTCGGGCCAAGAGTCTTATGGCCGCCTTTGAAGACGGTGAGAAGAATTAAGAAACAGAACCTCTAGCACCGTCACCGGAACCATCGGCTGCTCCCCCCATTAACCCCTCCACGCTTGCTAATTCCTGCGGCTAGGGTAAGAGCGAAACCGATTGCTCTCCTTTAAGGCCATGCCGCGTGTCTCAGGAAACCGGGTCGAAACCCACCAGCGTTGTGCGTTCGTCGCTTGTCTTTGGCGGCATGACTTTGGTCAGCCGCGTCATGGGCTTTGCCCGTGATCTGGTCATCACCGCCGTCATGGGGGCGTCGGGCAATATCGCCGCCGATGCCTATGCCACGGCGCTGACCTTCCCCAATTTGTTCCGCCGCATCTTTGCCGAAGGCGCCTTTACCGCCGCGTTCGTGCCGGCCTATTCGGCGGCGCTGGAGAAAGAAGGCCCCGAAGCCGCTGATCGGCTGGCGCGCGACGCCATGGCCACCATGACGATGATCGCCATTGTGCTGAGCGCGCTGGCCATGATCTTCATGCCGCAGGTAATGGCTGTCTTTTCGCACGGCTACGCCGACGATCCGGCCAAGATGCGTCTGACCATCATACTGACGCAGATTACCATGCCCTATCTGCCGTGCATGACCATGGTGGCGCTCCTGTCCGGGGTGCTGAATGCGCGCGGGCGTTTTGCCCTGTCGGCCTTTGTGCCGACCCTGCTCAACCTGTTCATGCTGGTGTTCGTGTGGTTCGGTAAGGACCCGATACACGCCTCCTATCTGGCGGCCATTGGGGTTTTAACCGCCGGTGTGGCGCAGGCGGCGCTGCTCGTCTGGGGCTGCCGCAGGACAGGGGCGCGCATCGGGTTTGTATGGCCGAAGCTGACCCCGGAAATGCGCGGCCTGCTGCTGCTGGCGGTGCCGGGCGCGCTGGCCGCCGCCGCGACGCAGATCAATGTCTTCGTCTCCTCGCTTCTGGCGTCGGGCGTCAACGGGGCGCGTACCTGGCTGAGCGTCGCCGATCGCCTGTATCAGTTGCCGCTGGGGCTGGTCGGGGTGGCCATTGGCGTGGCGCTGTTGCCGACCCTGTCGCGGGCGGTGCAGTCGGGTGATACGGAGCGCTCGCAAAGCGTGATGGACGATGCCGTGCTGTTTGCCATGGCCCTGACCCTGCCCGCCGCAGCCGCGCTGATCGCCATGCCCTTCTTCCTGATCGACGGCCTTTACACGCGGGGGGAGTTCTTGCTGCGCGACGCGCAGGAAACGGCCCGTGCCCTGCTGCATTACGGCTGGGGCGTACCGGCCTTCGTGCTGGCGCGCGTACTGACCCCGGCCTTTTTTGCGCGTAAGGACACCTATGGGCCGATGAAGTTCGCCATGGTGTCGGTGGTGGTCAATCTGGCCTGTGGCCTGACCCTGTTCCCGCTGATCGGCGTGGCGGGGCTGGCCATTGGCACCTCGGCAGCGGCCTGGGTCAATGTCGGCCTGATGTGGTGGACGCTGAGCCGCCGCAAGACGTGGTCGCCGGGCCCCAAAGCCGCGGCGGGCCTGCTGAAGATCATCATGGCCGGGGCGCTGATGGGGGCCTTCTGCGCGCTGGCTTCGCACTATCGCGCGGTGATCGAAGGGGTGATTGAGCCTTTGACGCATCATCTGACCAAGGAAATTGCCATTGTGGGCGTTTGTCTCGTCGGACTTTTCGTTTATATCGCCCTTCTGTTCGCAACACGGGCCGTCCGCCCGTCCGACATCAGGAAAGCCCTGCGTAAGGGGTAAGAAGGTCCAAAAATGCGTATTCTGTCCGGTATTCAGGCGTCCGGTTCGCTTCACCTCGGCAACTATCTCGGCGCGCTCAAAAAGTTCGCCGATATGCAGTCCCTTGAGGCCACGCGCTTCTACATGATTGCCGATCTGCACGCGATCACCGTCTGGCAGGACCCGGACAAGCTGTTGTCGCAGACGCGCGAAATCGCCGCCTGTTATCTGGCTGCCGGGGTTGATCCGGCGAAGTCGGCCATCTTCCCGCAATCGGCGGTGCGCGCCCATTCGGAATTGGCGTGGATTTTTAACTGTGTGGCGCGTCTGGGCTGGCTCGACCGCATGACTCAGTTCAAGGACAAGGCGGGCAAGGACAAGGAACGCGCCTCGATCGGCCTCTATACCTATCCGGTGCTTCAGGCCGCCGACATCCTGCTCTATAAGGCCACCCACGTGCCGGTGGGCGAGGATCAGCGTCAGCACCTTGAACTGACCCGCGACGTGGCCAAGAAGTTCAACCACGACTACAAGGTGGACTACTTCCCCTTGCCGGACACCCTCTATCAGGGGCCGGGCGCGCGCATCATGTCTTTGCGCGACGGGCTGGCCAAGATGTCGAAGTCCGATCCTTCGGACAATTCGCGCATCAACCTGACCGACGACGCTGACACCATCGCCTCCAAGATCAAGAAGGCCAAGTCGGACGCCGAGGTGCTGCCGTCTGAGGAGACCGGTCTGTCTGAGCGCCCGGAGGCTAAGAATCTGGTCGGTATCTATGCGGCTCTGGCCGGCGTGTCGGTGCAGGACGTGCTCAACGACTTCGGCGGTAAAGGCTTCGGCGCGTTCAAACCGGCGCTGGCCGAGGTGGTGGTGGACAAGATGTCGCCTATCTCCGAGCGCCTGCGTGGGTTATTGAATGACCCGGCAGAGGTTGACCGCGTGCTCAAGCTGGGGGCCGAAGCGGCCGAGGCGGCAGCGGAACCGGTGGTCAGGGACGTCAAAAAGATCGTTGGACTGTGGGGCTAAATAGGGAGGATACCATGCGTAAGTTTATCGTTCTGTCTGTGGCGGCGCTTTCGCTGGGCGCTCTGGCGGCTTGTGACGGCGGTCATTCGACCGCGGAGGTCAAGACCGAAACGGAATCCCACGGCGTCACCACCGTGAAGACCAAGACCGACGTCGATGGCGTCAAGACCGAAAGCGGCCTTGAACTGTCGCACTATGCGGTGCGCGCGGCGCTTGGGCAAAACCCGAATACGGGCGGCTATGTCACCGTCAAGAATATCGGCAAGGACGATGACCGTCTGGTTTCGGTGGTCTGTGATTGCGCCGAAAAGGTCGAGTTGCATACCATGAAGATGGACGGCGACAAGATGATGATGTCGCCCGTACCCGAAGGCTTTGAGGTCAAGGCAGGGCAGACGCTGGAGCTGAAGCCCGGCGGCAATCACATCATGCTGATGGGGCTTAAGACCCGTCCCGCCGATGGCGAAACACTGAGCCTGACGCTCAATTTCGCCAAGGCCGGGGCGGTGAAGATCGAGGCCCCTGTGTCGAACGCCCCTCTTTCAGGTCCGGCGGAACACAGCGGGCATTAAGTTTTAAAACGCCTTACAAACTCGGCAAAAGCGGCCCGCACGGTGGACACCGATTGCGGGTCGTATTTCATGAAGCCGAAACGATCGGCCCCCAGCTCATCGAAAGCGTGGGTGGAATCGACCACGACCGTCTCCAGCGGCACGCCCTGAGCCCGCAGGCGACGCACGGCCTTCAAAGACAGGCTGAAACGCGCCAGATGATCCTTAAGCGCAATGACCATCAGGGTCGGGATTTGCCGCCGCCACGCCTTGTCCATCGAACGGGCGAGGAAGTTGACATAGGGGTACATCAGAAACAGGCCGCGCACCTGCGTCAGGGGTTCGGGGCTGGGGTCGCTCAGCCGCGCTTCACCGGGGCGGGTCAGGGGCTGCGTCATCAGGTCCATGATCGCCCATGCCCCGTGGCTCCAGCCGGCGAGCAGGATGCCGTTCACCTCCGGCCGTTGCGACAGGCCCCACAGCAGGGCCAGCACGTCGCCGGAGCGTGTATAGCCCCTCAGCCATAACCCGTTGCAGGCCAGAAAGGCCGCCAGACGCCGCTTTATACCGCGCGGGGAATAGGAATCGACGATCACCGCTCTCAGGCCCAGCGAGACGGCATAATCCGCAAACAGGGTGATATTGCGCCCGACGCCGCCGCAGCCGTGAAACAGCACGACGGTCAGGCGCGGCGC
>NZ_JAIWNX010000043.1 GCF_020217185.1 Asticcacaulis sp. | reverse complement strand
AGAGTCGGGCGCGCCGCGCACGGTGACGTGCGGCCATAAGCGCTCAAACCGCTGTTGCAGGCTGTCCATCAGCCAACCGCAGCGACCTGAGCCGGGACGTCCATCTCAAACACCTCACGCAGGAAGCCGAGCAGGCCTTCAGTGGTCCCTTCCACCGCCGCCTGATCGTGGTGCATGGGGTTGAGCCCGCCGAAGCTTTCTTCGTCATAGGCGTGGGTGGCGTCGAAGCTGAGCATATCAACGCTCAGGCCATCGGTTTTCAGTCGCTCCAGCACTGAAATCGCGCGGGCATAGGGGGTCAGATGGTCCTTGCGCGCCAGAGCGACGCGGGTGCGCGGACGGTAGAGCCAGGGGTGACGCAGGCTGCGCGCCGGGAAGCTGATATAGGGATAGACGAGGAACAGGCCGCGCACGTGGTCGATCAGGGTGGGGTCGGGATCGGCCAGTTTGGCCTCGCCGGGTCTTTTGAGGGGTTCGGTCATCAGGTCCATGATCGACCAGCCACCGTGACTCCAGCCTGACAGGACGACCTGATCCGATATCACTTCCGGCAGGGCCGAAATGCCCTTGATGGCGGCCAGCACGTCGCCGGAACGCTCATAGCCTTGCAGGGCCAGCCCCGTACAGACCAGCGACACGCCGTGTGATCGGCCCCAGCCGCGCGCTTTCAGGGAATCGACGACATAGGCCCGCACACCGATGGCGGCGGCGGCTTCGGCGTAGTGATAGATGTGCGGACGCACGCCACCGCAGCCGTGAAACAGGATCAGGGCCGGGCGCGGTACGGCATCGGCCGGTCCGAACGTCTCGGTACAGGGCGACAGGCGCGCCCACCGCTCAGCCAGGGTCTCAGGCATGAAAAATCCCTCGGAAACACGTCCCCGAGGGATAGATACCACGCGATATGACTTTGTACATCCTCCCCGCTGTTGCAGGGAGGGATGTAGCCGGTTTAGAGCGGAATGATTTCTAGTGGAATCATTCCGCTCAAGCCGCCATTGCGGCGGCGGCCAAGGTGGCGCAAGCCACCGCCCGGCGAGGGGCTAAACAAAAATCTAGATCATTATGTTTCTACCAGAAATCATAATGATCTAGTGGCGGAAGACGCGGATACCGGTAAAGGCCATGGTCAGGCCCGCTTCGTCGGCGGCGGCAATGACGTCGGCGTCTTTGATCGAGCCGCCCGGCTGGATCACCGCCGTGGCCCCGGCGGCGGCGGCTTCGAGCAGCCCGTCCGGGAAGGGGAAGAAGGCTTCCGAAGCACAGGCCGAACCCTTGGCCAGAGACTCGCTCAGGCCGATCTTCTCAGCGGCTTCCTGAGCGCGCAGAGCGGCGATGCGGGCCGAGTCACGACGGTTCATCTGACCGGCCCCGATGCCCGCCGTGCGGCCCTCCTTGGCATAGACGATGGCGTTCGACTTGACGTGCTTGGCGACGGTGAAGGCAAACAGCATGTCCTCGATCTCGGTCGGGGTCGGCTGACGCTTGGTGACGATCTTCAGGTCGGCGGCGGTGATGCGCGCCGTGTCGCGCGACTGCACCAGAAGCCCGCCCGCCACGCTGCGGAACACCTGACCGCCCGACAGCGGATCGGGCAGAGAGCCAGTGACCAGCAGGCGCAGATTCTTCTTGGCCTTGACGATCTCCAGCGCCTCGTCATCGGCTTCGGGGGCGACGATCACCTCGGTGAAGATTTCGACGATCTTTTCCGCCGTGGCCGCGTCCAGCTTGCGGTTCAGCGCCACAATGCCGCCAAAGGCCGACACGTCGTCGCATTCCAGCGCGCGCTTATAGGCGGTGAGCAGGTCCGGGCCGACGGCCACGCCGCAGGGATTGGCGTGCTTGACGATGACGCAGGCCGGTTGCTCGAACTCGGCCACCAGCTCGATCGCCGCATCGGTGTCGGCGACGTTATTATAGCTCAGTTCCTTGCCTTGAAGCTGCTTGGCCGTGGCGACGCCCGGACGGTCCTCGCCGGTCTTGTAGAACGCGGCCGACTGATGCGGGTTTTCGCCGTAACGCATGGTTTGCAGGCGCGCCCCGGCAAGGGTCTTGCGCAGCGGATAATCGTCGCCCAGTTGCGCCGCGAACCAGGTCGAAACGGCGCTGTCATAGGCGGCGGTGCGGGCAAAGGCCCGCGCGGCCAGCGATTTACGCAGAGACAGAGGGGTCTGACCATCACTTTGCAGGGCGGCGATGACCTCATCCATGCCGGCCTTATCGACGCAGACGGCGACATAGGGGTGGTTCTTGGCCGACGAACGGATCATGGCCGGCCCGCCAATGTCAATGTTTTCAATGGCCGCTTCGAAACCGCCACCCGAAGCCACAGTGTTTTCAAAGGGATAGAGGTCGATCCATACGATGTCGATAGGGGCGATGTCGTGATCGCTCAGCGCCTTGGCGTGTTCCGGCGCGTCGCGATAGGCCAGAAGACCGCCATGCACCTTGGGGTGCAGGGTCTTGACGCGGCCGTCCATCATTTCCGGAAACTGCGTAAGGTCCGATACGTCCTTGACGGCGATACCGGCCTTGTCGATGGCGGCGCGCGTCCCGCCGGTCGAGATAATCTCTACACCCGCCGCCACCAGAGCCTGCGCCACCTCGATCAGGCCGGTCTTGTCCGACAGGGAAATAAGCGCGCGTTTGGGTGTAACCAGATCAGGGGCGGGCGGGAAATCAGGGGCGGCGGGCATGGGCGCATCCGTACAGAAGAGGGGGAAAGATGCGCGCGGTTTACACAAGGGGGGGACAAAAGAAAACCCACAATCCCCCTTCATTTGTAACGGAAAATGTGAGGTGTTGAGCTTAAACGTTTAAGCCGTTTCCCGTTTGACGAGGCCTCACGCCTCCGCCGGTGACAGCTTCCAGCGGATGCGCAGAGGGGTGGCCAGCCGCACTGTGCCGCGCAGCAAAAGCGTCGTCGATTTGCGCGGCTGACCGCGTTCAAAGACGCTCGACTCTTCGATGCTGACCTCGCGCGCGTCGTGCCTGAGCCACCAGCCGCGCCCGCCGGGGCCGCGCAGCAGGATCGAGCGCTTGTCACGCGCCAGAGACGCCTGCACCTCCGGGTGCAGCACGAAGCGCAGGGCGTAGGGGGCCTGTTCCGGCAGGTCCTTCTTTGGTTCGACGGGGATCAGTTTTTCCTCGCCGCGCAACTCGTCGCGCTGCGGATCGACATACAGGCGGCGCTCGTGCTTGAGGCCGAAGACGGGGCGCCAGCCTTCGTGTTCCATCTCGATCAGCGAGCCGGCGTCTTCGGATTCGATGCGGCGGCTGCGGATGCGATAGCGCAGCCCCTCAAGGCCGAAATGCAGCAACTCCCCAAAGCGCCCGGTGATGGGGCTGAGGATGGGCAGATCGCCCAGTGTCAGGGTGTTGGCGGCATTGATGATGCGGAATTCGTGGTGGTCCGAATGCCCCGGTGCCCAGCCCGGCGTGACAAACAGCTTGTCGCGGCCTCCCGACACTTCAAAATTCATCGGGTGGTCGCAAGCCGCGTAACCCAGAGGCCCAAAGCGCGGTTCGCCTGTATCGACAAAGACGGTCAGCGAGCGCCCGATCAGCCGCTGATAACGCCCATGCTCCAGCGATACCGGCAGGGAGGTCGGGGCCAGAGGGCGCTTCTCTTCGTGCAGCAGGGCGGGGGCGACCTGTTCGGCCAGCAGGGATTCCGACCCCTGAAAGGCGCACAGGGAGCCGTCCGGATGCGACAGGGTGCGCACAAAGCGGCTGAGGCGTTCGATAGCCGTTTCGAGATATTCCGGAATGGCCAGCCCGCGCTGATTCAGCCCATCCTCGATCAGCAGCAGATCGTAGAGCAGTTCCAGCCCGGCCTGCACGCTGCGCGAGGCGTGCGAACCGTCGGGCAGGATGGTGCGCTTCAGCGCCTTGGGCAGGATGTGCAGCCCCTTGCGCCGCAGACTGTCGCCCGCGCGTCCGGACAGGACGCAACCGACCAGCACCAGCGCCGTGGCTTTTTGGGCATACCAGGCCAGATTGCGCGGCAGTCGCCACAGGTGGCGGGCCTGTTCGGCCATGGACTGCGCCAGACAGTGGGCTTCGGCTTCGGAGGCGTAGGCCGACAGGCGGCGCGCAAAGACGCTCAGGTTAATCAGGCGGCGCGCCAGCACCCCCTGATCCCAGGCAAAGGGCGTCCATTTGCGGAAGGTCTTGTCCCACAAGAGGAAGAGGCGCAGGCCTTCCTTCACCCCGTCCTCGCCCTGCGTGAACAGGTGGCGCAGCCAGCAGAAGCGGTGAAGCTCAATCGCAAATGCGCGGGTGGGCGAGGGGCGGTTCCACGGATCACCTGTGCCCTGCACGCTCATGCGCGCGCCACCGAGGCTATAGCGACCCGACATCATGGCCTTGCCCAGATGCGGATTGGGCGGGCGGATTTCGTGGGGGGCGGCGATAAAGCCTTCGATGGAGGGGCCGCGTAAGGACAGGCGATAGCCCGGCATCCCGAAGATTTCGGCAGCGGCCTGACGGCGCGCCCACGCCCGCACGACCTTGCCCCACGGTGTACGCACCGCGGCATGACCGGCTATGGCAATGGGCTGCTCATAGACCTGCATCGGGTCAGAGACCCTTGAGCGACTTGATATTGGCGGCGTAGGCGTCCGGCCCGCCCTTGAAGACCGCCGTCCCGGCGACCAGCGCCGTGGCCCCGGCAGCCACACAGGCGGCGGCGTTTTGCAGATTCACGCCGCCATCGACCTGAAGCACGGCGGGATGACCCAGCGCGTCCAGCTTTTTGCGTACGGCTTCGATCTTGCGCAGCTGGCTCTCGATAAAGCTCTGGCCGCCAAAGCCCGGATTGACGCTCATCAGCAGGATCAGATCGAGGTCGTCCATGATCCATTCCAGACCGTCGAGCGGCGTCGCGGGATTGAGCACCACCCCGGCTTTCGCCCCCAGGTGGCGGATCTGCTTCAGCGTGCGGTGCAGGTGCGGGCCCGATTCCGGGTGAACGCTCATATAATCGGCCCCGGCGGCGCGGAAGGCCTCAAGGTAGGGATCAACCGGCGTCACCATCAGGTGCACGTCGAAGGTCTTTTGCGTATGCGGACGCAGGCTTTTCACCACATCCGGCCCAATGGTCAGGTTGGGCACGAAATGCCCGTCCATCACGTCAATATGAATCCAGTCGGCCCCGGCGGCGTCGATGGCGCGCACCTCCTCGCCCAGCTTGGAAAAGTCGGAGGCCAGAATCGAGGGGCAAATCAGCGGCGTGGTCATGCAGAACTCTTAAGCGGGGTTGCGTTTCATATGCGCGACGAAGAACCCGTCCTGCCCTCCCTTACGCTGATGCGGCAGCAATCTCAACCAGCCTTCGGGCGCAAATGAGGCGGCGGGTATATCCGGGTGCTGATCGGCTGTGTGCTTGACCAGAGTAAAGTCCTTGTTCCGGCGCAGGAAGGCCAGAATCTGCGTTTCGCCCTCTTCGCGCTCCAGCGAGCAGGTGCAGTAGAGGAAGTCCCCGCCGGGTTTGACGCGGGGGGCCAGTGCATCGAGCAGGCGGTGCTGAACATCGGCCAGCTTGGCGACATCGGCGGGGCGGGTGGCCCACAGTACGTCCGGCTGACGGCGATAGGTGCCGGTGGCCGAACAGGGCGCATCGACCAGCACCACGTCGAAGGTGCGTGGATCATCAAAGGTCGAGGCGTCGGCATTGTGGATTTCGGCGCTCATACCTATGCGCGCCAGATTGTCCTCAACGCGCTTGAGGCGGTTTTTGGAGCGGTCGATGGCGACGGTCTGCGCACCCTTGGCGATCAGTTGCAGCGTCTTGCCGCCCGGTGCGGCGCAGACATCGAGCGCGGTCTTGCCGCTGAGGTCACCCAGCAGATTGACCGGGGTGGCGGCCGCAATGTCCTGCACCCACCACTTCCCCGCCTCGTAGTCCGCCCACTGACGCAGATCACCGCGCAGGCTTGAGCGCAGATTAACCGGACCGACGGCTTCGCCTTGCAGGGCCTCGGCCAGCGCGTCGCGGTCGGCGGCATTGCGGAAGCTGAGGTCGGTCGCCGGTTCCTCGGTCAGGACGCTGGCCATGCCCGCCGCAGTGTCTTCGCCATAGGTCTGCACCCAGCGCTGCCACAGCCAGTCGGGCACAAGGCGCTTCGGATTGATGTCGGACAGCTTGCCGTCGCGGATCAGGCCGCGCAGGATGGCATTGATCAGCCCCTTGAACGGGCGGGTCTTGTTTTCACGCTCGGCGATTTTCACTGTCGTTGAAACCGCGGCGAAATCGGGCACCTGCATGAAGAAGATTTGCGCCATGCCGATGCGCAGAAGCTGACGCACCGCTTCGGGGGGCATCTTCTGCGTCTTTTTGTGGATGACGTGATCAAGCTGCCCCAGACGGCGCAGGACCAGTAGCGCCAGGGCGCGGGCAAAGGCGCGTTCGGTTTCCGAAAGTTTGAGGAAGTCGGCGCTGGCGGCAGCCTCATCAAAGCCGCTGCGCTTTTCAAGCGCCGCTTCGATCAGGGTAATGGCCGCTACGCGGGCCGCGATGCCGATATCGTTTTCCATGCTTTCCGAAGCGTCCGGCTTCGGGCGGCTGGGGCGGGCGGAAGGTCGGGGCTTGGCGGCGGGGGTGCGGGAAGGCTTGCCAGAGGGGCGGCCGGAATGTTGGGACATGCAAACTCTCAGAAGATGCTGTGCGTTACGTCTGTCTCCCGTTTGAAGGGAAGACAGTGGCCTTAAAGGCCGGATGAGGCGCCGCTATATCAGCAAAAGGCCCGCACCCCAACCCGCTTATACCCAGGGTCATTGGAAATGACTCTGGGTATGCCTTTCGAGACTGTCTTATGTCGCTGATACGTATAAGACAGTCTCGTCTTTTCAACGGCCGGATGCGCTCAGCATCTTCGGCCGCTAATGTTAGAGCATTCGTCGGCTAAGTTGAGCCGCCGAATGGCTCTAAGTTCTTTGTTTAGTCGCGCAATTTTTCCGAAAAGTGTCAAGACGCTTTTATGGCACTTTATCGGATTGCGCTCTAGGTCGTCGGCACGCTGGTCATGCCACCACGGCGATTGCCCATCCGCACGCCCAGCTCCATCAGGGCCCTGACGCGATTGTCCGTCGCCGGGTGAGTTGAGAAGAGATTGTCCATCCGCTTACCCGACAGCGGGTTGATGATGAACATGTGCGCCGATGCCGGGTTGCGCTCGGCCTCGTGGTTCGGGATACCGTGGGCGTACTGCTCGATCTTGTGCAGGGCACGGGCAAGGCTTTCCGGATCGCCGCACAGTTCGGCCCCGACGCGGTCGGCCTCGTATTCGCGGACCCGCGAAATGGCCATCTGCACCAGCATGGCGGCCAGAGGCGCGACAATGGCCATCAGGATGGCGGCAATCGGGTTGATACCGTCTTCGTCGTCATTGCTGCCGCCAAAGAACATGGCGAAGTTGGCGATCGACGCAATGGCACCTGCCAGCGTCGCCGTCACCGTCATGATCAGGGTGTCGCGGTTTTTCACGTGCGCCAGTTCATGTGCCATCACGCCGCGAATCTCGCTGCGATCCAGCATACGCAACAGACCGGTTGTGGCGGCGACGGCGGCGTTTTGCGGATTGCGTCCGGTGGCGAAGGCGTTGGGCTGATCATTATGGATGATATAGACCGCCGGCATGGGCAAGCCCGCGCGGTGACTCATTTCAGCGATATCATCGTAATAGGTACGGATCAGGCCGGTAGCGGTGGTGGGATCGACGGGTTCCGCCCGGTAGGCCTTCAACACCATCTTGTCGGAGTTCCAGTAGGCAAACGCATTCATGGCCAGGGCCAGGCCAAGTGCGATCAGCATACCCGCAGGCCCGCCAATCGCCAGTCCGATCGCGCCAAACAGCGCGGTCATACCCGCCAGAAGCATAAAGGTCTTGAACGGGTTCATGGGTAAGAAGCTCTCCCGAATGTTAAGTATTAGGGTTGCGACAGCAGCCCTTGCGAAATACATATAAGGAAAGCGCAGACAAATTTAAGGCACTTACGAAAATGTCATCTGAAAAAAACGACGAAACGACTTCGCAATCGATTGATGATGCTGAAAAAGCGGAGATGCCGGAGCGTGTTTTGACACCGGCGGCGCAACGCGCTCTGGCCGAAGCCGCGCAACGACGCGCACAGGCCGAAAAGGAGACGGCTGAGCGGCCTTACGAAGAGGGCGGCCCGGCGGGTCTGGAACCCACGCGCTTTGGCGACTGGGAACGCAAGGGCATCGTCAGCGATTTTTAATCGGAACCCCCTGATTACAAGGGCTTACCCCTGCAATTCCGCCAGAATGGCCTGCACTGCCACCACGGGATCAGGCGCACGGGTGATCGGGCGACCGATCACCATATGCGAGGCGCCATTGTGGATGGCATCGGCCGGTGTGGCGATGCGCTTCTGATCATTGGCATCAGCCCAGGCCGGGCGCACGCCGGGGGTGACAATCAGGAAGTCCGCCGGGACGCGGGCGCGGATCATGGCCGCTTCGTGCGGGCTGGCGACCACGCCGTCCATACCGGCTTCGACCGCCTGATCGACCCGGCGTTTGACCAGATCTTCCAGCGCCATGCCATAACCCATCTCATCGAGATCATCCTGCTTCAACGTCGTCATAACCGTGACGCCCAGCAGCTTGGTGGGGCCCTGACGGCCGCGCACAGCCGCCTTCATCACCTGCGGCTCGGCATGGACGGTCAGCATATCGCAGGCCCCGCGCGAAATGGCCTCAGCGGCCCCTTCGACCTGAGCGCCAATATCGTGCAGCTTCCAGTCCTGAAACACCTGCTTGCCGCGCGCCCCCAGTTCTTCAGTCAGAGACAGACCGCCCTGTCCCAGAAGCGTCAGGCCGATCTTGTAATAGCTGACGTGATCGCCCAGCGCCTCGACCAGATGGCGGGCAGACGCTAGATCGGGCTCATCGAGAGCAACGATGATACGGGGATCGGCGGGCAGGGTCATAACGGCGCTCCGGTAACAGTCGGTTTCACATACACCGGATTTTGCGGGGCACAATGGGGAAAACGCGCCCTTTATGGCCTCTGTCGCGGCGAAAGTTTTTCCTGTAACCGGATAGACGGGTCTGTTACAAAATGAATCGGTTGCAGGAGGGTGAATGATGTCGGGTGGCTCCTTGGGTCTGATTGAGCTTTATGTCAACTTCTTCATCACCCTGTTCGCCCTGCTCGATCCCATCGGCAATGTGCCGATCTTTGCGGCGGCCACGCGCACGCAGTCGGAATCGGCGCGGCGCTGGCTGGTGGTCTATATCTCGGCCTTTGCCGCCCTGTTCCTCAGCTTCTTCTTCTTTACCGGCCTAGCCCTGCTTCAGTTCTTTGGCATTTCGATGGACGCCTTCCGTATCGCCGGCGGCATCCTGCTGTTCCTGCTGGGGCTCGATATGACGCGCGGCGATTTTCTGGCCATGTTCGAAGAGACCGAATCCCTGACCGAAGATACGGTCGATGCCCATGGCGCGCCTATCCGTGGCCGCGATCGTGCCAAAAAGACCTTTGAAAAGTTCGTCGTGCCCTTTGCCATCCCGCTGCTGATCGGGCCGGGGGCCATATCGACTGTCATCATTCAGGCGGGCGAGGCTCAGAAATACGGCATTACGGGCATGGCGGTCGGCCTTGGGGCCATCGTCACCACCTCGCTGGCGGTGCTACTGACCTTCCTGTTTACAGGCCATATTTCCAAGATGCTCGGTCGCGTCGGCATGGTGGTGGTCATCCGCGTGCTGGGGCTGATTCTCTGTGCCCTGTCGGTGCAGATCATCATTTCAGCCATTTCGACCGTCACGCACGACATTATCGTCCCGGCGGCCGCGCACCCCTATAGCGGGTCTTAGTTTTAGAGCGATGTGCGGAAAAGTGTGAGCGGTTTTCCGAAAAAACCATCGCGACAAAACAAAAATTTAGGCCGTAAACTCATAAATTGGGTTTTCAAGCTGGCTTATGCGTGATTCAAGGCTTCCACTGATTTGGAGGCCTTTTTCATGACCCGT
>NZ_JAIWNX010000033.1 GCF_020217185.1 Asticcacaulis sp. | reverse complement strand
AAACCATATCGACCGGCTATTGTCGGCCTGGGGCGAGGGGCTGGAGCGGCCGCGTCTGGTCCACCGTCTCGACCGCGACACCTCCGGCGTGCTGCTGCTGGGCAAGTCGCCCTCGGCGGCGGCGCGTCTGGCCGGGGCCTTTGCCAAGCGCAAGGCCTATAAGACCTACTGGGCGCTGGTCGCCGGCACGCCCGACCCCAAAGAGGGCGTGATCGACGTGCCTCTGGTCAAGAAGGGCATCAATGACCGCGAAATGGTCATGCCCGCTGACCCCAAGGAGCCGGGTGCCGAGGCGGCGGAAACCGAATATGTGACCATTTCCCGCGCCGCGCACCGTTTGGCGTGGATGGCGCTGCGCCCCCATACGGGCCGCACGCACCAGCTACGCGCCCATATGCAGGCCATCGGGCACTGCATCCTGGGCGATCCCAAGTACAAGGATGAAAAATCCATAGCCCTGTCAGAGGGTTTGGGGCTTCAGTTGCACCACCGGCGCATCGAAATCCCGCACCCGACGCACGGCACGCTGATCGTCGAAGCGCCGCTCGATCCGGTCATTCAGGCCGGGTTCGACCGCTATGGTTTCGATGAGCACGAGGCCAGCCCCGAACCCTTCCGCAAAGCCACCCGCGCCTCCCGACGGTAAGATGAGACTCGCTGTATTCGATGTCGATGGCACCCTGATCGACAGCCGCGCCTCGATCCATCGCGCGGCGGTCGAGGCGGCCAAGGTGCTGAACCTCACACCGCCCACCTATGATGAGGTGCGTGCCATTGTCGGTATGTCGCTGTTTGAAGCCTTGCAGGCCATGCGCCCGGACCTCGATCCGGAAACCGTGGCGGCCTATACGCGCGAGTTTCAGAACGCTTTTCTGACCTTTCATGCCGATCCGGACTTTAGCGAGGCCCTGTATCTGGGGGCGCAGGAAACGCTGGAGCGGCTGAAAAACGACAACTGGCTGATCGGCATGGCGACGGGCAATTCGCGGCGTGGCGTGACGCGCATCGTCGAAAAGCACGGCTGGGGTGAGCTGTTTGACGTCACCTTCTGCGCCGATGACGGCCCGTCCAAGCCGCATCCGCACATGCTTCAGTGCAATCTGACGGCGCTGGGTGTCGGTACGCATCAGGCGGTGATGATCGGCGACGCGACGCACGACATGCGCATGGCGCGTTCGGCACAGGTGCAGGCCATCGGCGTGTCGTGGGGCTTCCACACGGTCGATGAACTTGAGGCTGCCGGCGCGCAGCAGATTGTCCACGATTTCAACGAACTGGGCGCGGTTCTTGACCGGTTCGTGCCGGAGTTGATGTAAAACATCTCCCCTGATTTCAAGCGAGGATGCTTAGAGGCTACACATGACCTACAAGGCCGAAGCGCCATCAAAGCGCAGTGATCAGATCGGCTCAAAGCCGAAACGCTTCTGGAAGACCGTCGAGATCAAGGCCGACGGACCGGGCTACGGCGTGACGCTTGATGGCCGTGCGGTGAAAACGCCGAAGGGCGCCACGCTGGTGCTGCCCAATTTCGCGCTGGCGGCGCTGGTCGGGCGTGAATGGGAAGCGGTCGAAGAGACGGTTGATTTCACCGCCATGCCCCTGACGCGACTGGGGTTTGCGGCGCTCGACCACATGGACAGCGGCCTAGACGCCGCGCTGGCCGAAGCGGCGCGCTTTGCCGAAACCGATCTGGTCTGCTACCCGTCCGACTATCCGCAGGCCCTGATTGCCCGCGAACAGGCGGCCTGGGGGCCGGTCATCGACTGGCTGAAAAGTGAACTGGCGCTTGAATTTATGCCGCAGACCTCGATCATGGCGCGCGGTCAGCCGGTGCAGACGATCGAAGGCGTCAAAACGCTCCTGAGCACAGCGTCTATCTATGCGCGCGCCGGTCTGATGGCCGCCATTCCGCTGCTGGGCTCGGTGGCCTTGGCTCTGGCGCTGTACAAGGGCCGTCTGAGCGCCGAAGAGGCCTTTGCCGCGTCGCGCGTCGGCGAAACCTTCCAGAAAGAAACCTGGGGCGAGGACGCCGAGGCGATGAAGCGTGAGGCGGCTATGCGTCATGATCTGACGCATCTGGAGGCGTGGTTCAGGGCCTTGTAAGGTGTTCACGGCCCGTTTTTCGCCCCTCACACGAAGCGTTACAGACCTTAATTTCAAATGTGACGACAAGGGTCTTGTTCGCAGGTGCAAAAAGTGCTATTGACAGCGCTGTCATAACTTTTTTGTGTGTGAGGACTGACAATGGAAAAGCTGATCGAACGCTTTATGAATGCGCTTCTGGCCCTGGGTTTTGCCCCCGGCTCGGCGTCGAACTAATCTTATTTGCCGCGCATTTGATTCCGAAACGAAGTTCGGCGAAGCCAAAACCGCTGCACACTTTTCGGAATGCGCTCTGAGAGAGTACCCCTATGAAATTCCTGGTAAATTTTGCGTCGCAACTGGTTGTCGCCTGGGCCCGTGCCCACCGCCTGCCGATCGCCTGATCGTCGGTGACACGCCTATCTAAAAAAGCACCGCCGGTCTCCCCACCGGCGGTTTTTTCATGCCTGATCGCGTTTGCGGAATGGCGACAGTTCCGCCTCGTACTCGGCCATCTGCGCTGCGACGGCCGCGCGTTCCTGCGTCAGATAGCGGGCCACCGGCTCGCGCAGAGCGCGGTCGCGGATATGGTGGGCTGAATAGACGGGGTGGGGCAGGTAGCCGCGCGAAATCTTGTGCTCGCCCTGAGTGCCGGCCTCGACGCGGCTTAGCCCGTGCGCGATGGCGTAGTCGATGGCCTGATAATAGCAGACCTCGAAATGCAGGAAGGGCACATCAACGCGCGCGCCCCACTGACGGCCATAAAGGGTGTCACCGCCGCGGTAATTGATGGCTCCGGCCACCGGCTGATCGCCGTCATAGGCAAACACCAGCACAATCTGATCGCGCATCCGCTCGGTGATCAGCGAAAAGAAGTCGCGCGTCAGATAGGGCGAGCCCCATTTGCGGTCGTAGGTATCCTCAATAAAGGCGTGCAGGTGATCGAGATGCGCCTCGGTGATGTCGTTGCCGCTATGGATTTTCAGGCTTAGCGCTGCCTGCACATCGCGGCGTTCGCGACGAATGACCTTGCGCCGATTGGCCGATAGCGCGGCGAGGAACTCGTCAAAGCTCTGATAACCCGCATTGCTCCACCAGAATTGCTGATCCTGCCGCAAAAGCAGGCCGCTTTCGCCCATCAGCGTCCATTCGTCAGGTGTGGGGAAGTTGACGTGGAACGACGACAGGCCGTTGGTATCGCAGAGCTGCACCGCCGTGCGGATCAAGGCCGCGCGCACCTCAGGGTCTGGCGACAACAGCCGCGTCCCCGTCACCGGCGTGAAGGGCGACGCGGACAGCAGTTTGGGATAGTAGCGCCCGCCCGCGCGCTCATAGGCCTGCGCCCAGCTATGGTCGAAGACGTATTCGCCCATCGAATGATATTTGAGATAGAGCGGCATCACGCCGCGGACTGTGCCCGCCTCATCGCTCAGGCTGAGGTGATGCGGCACCCAGCCGCTGTCTTCGCCGACGCAGCCCGTTTGTTCGAGCGTTTCGAGAAAGGCGTGGCTGTTGAAGGGGTTATCGTCGCCCTTTAACCCGTCCCAGACGGCGGGGTCGATCTCACTGATCGAGCGGTGCAGGGCAGCGGTCAGGGCGGGCACGGGCATGGTTTTCACCTTACGACGTAGGAAAAGCCGCAGGCAAGTCACTTAAAACCCCGAACGGCACGAACCACACGAACCGATGATGAGTAGCGTTTGTGTGGTTCGTGCCGTTCGTGGTGAAATGCCTTATCGACGATCCGCCACTTCGATCACCGCATCGACTTCGACGGCAAAGCCCAGCGGAATCTTGTACACACCGACAGCCGAGCGGGCGTGCTTGCCGGCTTCGCCCAGCACCTCGACCATCAGGTTCGAGCAGCCATTGACCACCTGCGGCACGTCATAAAAGTCCGGACCGGCCTGCACAAAGGCCCCCAGCTTGACCACCCGCACCACATTATCGAGGTCACCCACGGCGGCCTTCATCTGGGCCAGCAGGTTGATGCCGCAGACGCGCGCCGCTTCGGTGGCGTCTTCCAGCGAGACATCCACGCCGACCGTGCCCTTGTAACGACCGGTGCCGTCGTTGGAAATCTGACCCGAAATGTGGATCAGGTTACCGCTGCGCACGAAGGGCACATAGTTGGCGACGGGGGCGGCCGGGACGGGCAGGGTGATCCCCAGTTCCTGGAGGCGGGCTTCGATCTTCGACATGGATTCGGTCTCCTGAAAAACGATACCCCGCTTATAGGCATTCCGGGGCGAGGCGTCGATACGGCCATTTACACTTTGTTTCCATCCCCTTCACCTCGGCTTAAGACAGTTCGGGTAGGGTGTGGCTCAGTGACACGCGGTGCCGCGAATCGCGACCCCCACACGGAATACAGGCTTATGAGCGCGAAAAAGGTTCTCATTGTTGAGGACAACGAACTGAATATGAAGCTGTTTCATGATCTGCTCGATGCGCAGGGCTATGAGACGCTGCAAACCGGTGAAGGGCTGTCGGCCCTGTCGCTGGCGCGCAAGCACCGTCCGGACCTGATCCTGATGGATATTCAGTTGCCGGAAATTTCCGGCCTTGAAGTCACCAAGTGGCTCAAGGAAGACGATGAGCTGTCGCACATTCCGGTCGTGGCCGTGACCGCCTTTGCCATGAAGGGCGATGAGGAGCGTATCCGCGAAGGCGGCTGCGAGGCCTATATCTCAAAGCCTATCTCCGTTTCGCACTTCCTCGATACCGTTCGCCGCTATCTGGGGTAGGGCGCAATGACAGCCAAGGTTCTGGTCGTTGATGATATTCCGGCCAATGTCCGCCTGCTACAGGCCAAGCTGGAGGCCGACTATTACGATGTGGTGACCGCCCATTCGGGGCAGGAAGCCATCGAGACGGCCATTATTGAACAGCCCGACATCATCCTGCTGGACGTCATGATGCCGGGCGTCGATGGCTATGAGGTGACGCGCCAGCTCAAAGAACTGGCCGAAACGCGACATATCCCGATTATTCTGGTCACGGCGCTCGACGGGCGCGACGACCGCCTGTCCGGGCTTGAGGCCGGGGCGGATGACTTTCTGACCAAGCCGCTGGATGACGTGATCCTGTTTGCGCGGCTGAAGGCGCTGGTGCGGCTCAAGCACCTGTCCGACGAACTGCGTCAGCGCGAACAGTCCTCGCGCCGCATGGGCCTGATCGACGCCAGCCAGTTGCACCGTCAGATGACGGCGCCCGGCAATGTGCTGATCCTCGATGACCAGGTGCGTCAGGCCGAACGGCTGATGGTGGCGCTGGGCGAACAGCACCGCTGCGCCTACGAAACCGATCCGAAGGCGGCGCTGAAAATCGCTCTGGGTCGTGTGGACCTGCTGGTGCTGAACCTGGCGGCGCGTGAGTTCGACCCCTTGCGCTTTGTGGCGCATCTGCGCTCGTCCGAACTGACGCGGCAGTTGCCGGTGCTGGGTCTGTTCAATCCCGATGAACGCCCGACCCTGCTCAAGGGGCTGGAACTCGGCGTCAGCGACGTCTTGCCGCGACCGGTCGATTTGCAGGAACTGCTGGCGCGGGCACGCGGGCAGATCCGCCGCAAGCGCTATGCCGACTTCCTGCGCGCCAGCCTGGACCGCTCGCTGGAGCTGGCGGTCACCGATCCGCTGACCGGTCTGAACAATCGCCGCTTTATGGATTTACAACTGACGCAACTGATGCGCCGGCATCTGAAAACCGATGACCCGGTGTCGCTGCTTCTGCTCGATATCGACCACTTCAAGCGCGTCAATGACGGCTTTGGCCACGATGCCGGTGATGAGGTGCTTAAGGAATTTGCTCGCCGCGTCAGCCAGAACGTGCGGGCGATCGACATGCCCTGCCGTCTGGGGGGCGAAGAGTTTGTGGTGCTGATGCCCGACACGCCCGCTGACGCGGCGCAGACGATTGCCGAGCGCGTGCGTCAGGCCGTGGCCGAAGCGCCGTTCAGCCTGCCCGACGGCCGCACCCTGGATGTCACGGTGTCGGTCGGGGTGTCGTCCCTGCTGGGGCTTGGCGACACGCTGGAAGCCTTTATCAAGCGCGCGGACGAAGCCGTCTATGAGGCCAAGCAGTCGGGCCGCAACCGCGTGATCCTGCGCGCGGCCTGAGGCATGGTCGGCGCTATTTGCGCAATCTCGTGGATAAATTTCAGCTTTAGGCTTGCCATCGTCCCCCAAGCCTTGCTATAGGCCGCCTCCTCGCTGGTGAAACATTCCTCGGTAGCTCAGCGGTAGAGCAATCGACTGTTAATCGATTGGTCGCAGGTTCGAATCCTGCCCGGGGAGCCAGCTACAAAGACAAGGCCCTGCCGCCCCGCGCGCAGGGCCTTCTTTATATCTCACGCCCTGTTCAACCAAAAAGAAAAACCCGGCCAGAAGACCGGGTTGAAAAGTTTGGTGATGGTGGGTGTCTTCAAAAAAGCAAAGACAGGCTGAGTTGACCCGATTTGCCTTAATGAAGAGTTAATATAAAGACTCGCGTTACGCCGATTTTGTTGGTTTTTACGCCCGTTGCAACGGCTTGTTAACCGCTATCCGGTTGCATGGCGGCATCTCTCTTTTCCGTTGAAAGATGCTGCCGTGACCCTGCCGCCCATCAAGGCCCGTATCCGGGGCCTCTTCGCCCTGTTCCTTCTTCTGCTGGCTTCGCTGACCGCTGTGGCTCTGGGACACGAGGGGGCGGTGATCAGCGGGCTTGAGGCGACGCTTGAAACGGCTCCGCAAAGCGAGGCGCAGTTACGTCCGCTGCTGGCGGCGGCAGAGACCTTCCGGGCCGGCATCTGGGTTGTGGCGATCGGGGTCGGTCTGGCCGGGTTGGTGGCCATCGTCTATTTTGACCGTGAAGTGTTCAGCGCTCTGGAGCGCATGAGCCGCCTGATGTCGCGCTTTGCCGAACGCGACTTTGAAGCCGAGGTCGAGGGGGCGCAGCGTTCGGACGAGATCGGTGCCATGGCGCGGGCCTTACAAATCTTCCGGGGCAATGGCCGCGCCCTGATCGCGCTGGAGGCCGAAAACGCCCGCCGCGCCGAGGTGCTGGCGCAGGAGCGTCAAAAGGCGCTTCAGGAAATGGGGGAGCGTCTGCACGCGCAGGTCTCGGCCCTGATCGTGGGGTTGAGCCGCTCGTCCGAAGCCATGACCGATTCGGCCGAAACCATGAGCGAACAGGCCAAGGGCGCCGTTTCGCGCATTGAGAACGTCACCGCCACGGCCGAGGCCACCTCGCGGCAGGCGCACCACGTCGCCGAAACTGTGCAGGGCCTGTCGAGCAGCGCCTCAGACATTGCTCAGGCCGCTGTCGCCTCATCCGAAGTGTCGGCGCAGGCCGTGGGCCAAAGCGAGGCGACGTCCGAAATCATGGGCCGCCTGAACCGCAGCGCCGAGGAAATCAGCGCCGTCGTGGACATTATTTCCGGGATCGCGCGTCAGACCAATCTGCTGGCGCTCAACGCCACTATCGAAGCGGCGCGCGCCGGGGAGGCGGGGGCAGGCTTTGCCGTCGTGGCCTCGGAGGTCAAGACGCTGGCGCAGCAGACCGAAAAAGCCACCCGCGACATTACGGACAAGGTGACGCACATCCAGTCGGACACCACTCAGGCGGTCGAGGCCATCGGCCACATCGTCGGCGTCATTCAGGAACTGCGCGCTTCGGCTGACGGCATTGCCGAGGCGGTCAGTGCCCAACAATCGGCGACGCGCGACATCGCCAGCACGGTCGATGCCCTGGCCTCAGGGGCGCAAAGCGTGGGTCGCGACATTGATGCCGTGCGCCACGTGGCCGCTGCTACCGATCAGGCGGCGGGCACCGTCTCGCTCGAATCCCGCTCGGTGCAGGCCGTGGCCGGTGATCTGAAAGGCCAGATCGAGGCCTTCATTCAGTCCCTGCGCGCGGCGTAGTTCGATTTTTTGGGGAGATTTGGAGGCCTGACCCGGAGTCGAACCGGGCTACACGGATTTGCAATCCGCTGCGTAACCGCTCCGCCATCAGGCCTCACTACATTAGCGGTAGGCTCAGCTATCAGATCGGCCCTGCGGCTGCAATGGGATTGTCACGGTTTATATACAGAATTTTTGAATTTGGGATCGCAAGGGTTGCGCCGGGCTTGCGGTCAGCGTGCCCCGACCGTGAACGCTGTCACTTTTCCTGAAAAATGCAAAACCGGGGTGTGCGGTGCATTGAAGCGCGCCTTGCAAACGCCTATAAGCGCAGGATAAGGACACGACTCCTGTCGTCTATATGCTTCGAGGCTCAGATGGATTACTTCGCCGCCCGTCAGAACATGGTTGAATCTCAGGTGCGGGTGAACGACGTCACCGACCCCGCGCTGCAAAAGGCCATGCGTCACATTGAGCGCGAGCGTCTGGTCGCGCCCGGGCAGGGCTTTGCCGCCTATGGCGATGTCGAGCCGCAGATTGCGCCGGGCCGCGCCCTGATGCTGCCGCGCGACCTTGCCAAACTGCTGCATGCGCTCAAGCCCGTCGCCGGTCAGAAGGTGCTGGCCATCGGGGCGCCCTATGCCGCCGCTGTGCTCAGGCACGCCGGTCTCGACGTCACGGTGCAGGAAGCCGATGCCCGCGTTCAGACCGTGGTCGAACCCTATCTCAAGACGCTGGGCATCTCGCTGGTCGTGCAGGACCTCAAGACGCCCGTCGCCGGTGAATACGACATCATCGTCAGCGAAGGCGCGGTCGAGGACGTGCCCGCCGAGTGGTTTGCCGCGCTGAAACTGCATGGCCGCCTGGGTGTGGTGGTGCGCAGCGGTGCTCTGGGCGAGGCCCGCGTCTATACCCGCCTTCAGGCCGGTGTGTCCGAAGCCTTTGTGTTCAATGCGGCGACCGCTGTACTGCCGGGCTTTGCCAAGGCTCCGGCCTTCGTGTTTTAAGTCGATCTGCGTTTCCGACGATCAATCCGAAAGGGCTGCGGCATCAAACCGCAGCCTTTTTTTGCGTCGCATACCCAAGAAATGCGTAGGTGAAAAAACCGTAACTCGCCAAAGCCTCCGGCTTCTGGCAGTGTAGGTTTCAGTTCAAAGGCAGCAACGCATCGCAATGCGGGGTCGAAAGGCCGCCGGGCGGGGGGTGGCGCTGCCCTTACTTTAAGGGAATCATTTTGATGCTAAAGCTTTCGTCCAAGCCTGCCGGTGGCCGTAAGGGACTGCGTGCGTACCTGCTGGCCGGTTTGACGGTGTCGGCTCTGGCGCTGGGGGCGGGTTCGGCCTTCGCGGAATCGCTCACCGACGCCATTACTCTGGCCTATGCCAATAACCCCACCTTGCAACGCGCCCGCGCCCAGCAGCGGTCCACGGATGAAACCTATGTGCAGGCGCGTTCCGGTCTGGGCCCGACGCTTAGCGCTGGCGCCAGCGTGGACTATAGCGATGTCCCGACGGGTGTGGCCGGGCGCTCCTCGACGGGCCTGAACCTGTCGGCCAATCAGACCCTGTTTGCCTCCGGTGGCCTGTCGTCGGGCGTCAAGGCGGCTGAGGCCGACGTCAATGCCGGGCGTGAGGATCTGCGCGCCGTTGAGGCTCAGGTGTTGAGCGACGTCATCAGCGTCTATACCGCTGTGCGCCGCGACCAGGAGGCCCTGCGCATTGGCGAAGAGAACTATAATGTGCTCAAGCGCCAGCTCGATGAAACCAAGGCCCGTTTCGAAGCCGGTGAACTGACGCGCACCGATGTGGCGCAGTCCGAAGCCCGTCTGGCGGCCTCTTCCGCTTCTCTGGCGCAGGCCCGCGCCCAACTCGACAGCAGCCGCGCACAATACGTGGCCATTGTCGGTCAGACCCCCACCGCGCTCGACCCGGTGCCGGGCCTGCCCAACCTGCCCGTCACGTTTGACGCCGCGCTGGATCGCGCCGAAGCCAACAACCCGTCTTTGAGCGCCGCCAAGTGGGCCGAAGCCGCCGCCC
>NZ_JAIWNX010000032.1 GCF_020217185.1 Asticcacaulis sp. | reverse complement strand
GCGCCCGCGTCTCTCAGGCCAAGTCGGGTCTGGGGCCGCGTGTAACGCTGGGGGCCGGTTACGCCACCAGCGCGCCGACCGATGATTTCAAGGATCTGGATAAGCGCGACGCGGCCACGGCTTCGCTGCGTTTCACCATGCCGCTGTTCAGCGCCGGCTATAATTCGTCGCGCGTGCGTCAGGCCACCGAAGGCTATACGGCGCAGAAGATCAGCGTCGAGCTGGCGCGTCGCAATGTGGTGCAGAACGTTTCGACCGCCTGGGCCAATATGGCGGCCGCCCGCACGGCGACTCAGGCCAATCAGGAGCAGGTGCGCGCCGCTACCGTCGCCGCCGAAGGCGTCAAGTACGAGCAGCAAGTGGGCTTACGCACCAATATCGAAGTGCTGAACGCCGAGCAGGAACTGCGTCAGGCGCAACTGGCGCTGATCAATGCGCAGCGCGCCGAATACGTCGCCGCCTCACAGGTGCTGGCGGTCATGGGCGACCTCGAAGCCCGGACCCTGACGCCGCAGGCCGAAATCTACGATCCGGCCAAGAATTTTGACGCGGTCAAGAACAAGGGGGCGACGCCTCTGGAGCCGGTAGCCCGTGCACTGGACGGCCTTGCCGATTCGTCGGGTGAGATCGTGAAAACGCGCTAATAACCGCGCAGGTTCAAAGCCAAGGCGGGCGGGAAGGTTCAGGCCTTTCCGCCCTTTCTTTTGCCGATCGGCTTCAAATTTTGTTAACCCTGTTGGCCGCACACTTATCGTGATGATTCCGACAGGTGGGGAATGAGCCTGTCAGGCGAAAATAGGGCGCATAAAGAACGCTTAACAGTTGCCAAAAACCCCTGAGCCGTGTCTTTATGGCACAGACTATCCTTTTCGAGTGATTCACCGACATGTCCGAAACCGCCCACGAACCCACGATGGAGGAAATCCTCGCCTCGATCCGCCGGATCATTTCCGAGGACGATGCCCCGGAAGAAAAGGCCAAGCCTGAGCCTGAGCCCGAAGTCGTTGCGGCTGAGCCCGAACCCGAAGTCGCCTTTGACGAACCGGAAGATGAGCCGGAAGTCGAAGAAGAGGACGTGCTGGAACTGACGACACCGGTGGCGACGCCGAAGCCCGCCGTGTCGATCGGCGATATCGACGCCTTTGATCCGGAACCGGTGGCTGTGGCCCCCAAGCCCGCGCCGAAACCCGCTCCGCGCGTCGATTACGAGACCACTTCGCACCTCGTGTCAGAGCGCACGGTACAGAGCGCGGTATCGGCCTTTGGCCAACTGACCAGCGCCAGCCTGCTGCCGCGCGAAGGCCGCTCGATCGAAGACCTGCTGACCGAAATCCTGCGCCCGATGCTGCAGGACTGGCTGGACGGCAACCTGCCGGCCATCGTCGAAACAGCGGTGCGTGAGGAAGTGGAACGTCTGGCCCGCCAGGCGCGCCGCTAAGCGCAAAACGCTTTTTTACCTGTTACCGGAGCGGCGTCCTGTGTTAAGGACGCCGCTCTTTCTGTTTCATGCTTACACGCGAAAAGACCATGCTGGAAAAGACCTTCGACCCCAAAACCGTTGAACCGCGCCTCTATGAGATGTGGGAAACGTCCGGTGCGTTCAAGCCGAGCGAGGACGAAGGCGCCGTACCCTTTTCCATCGTCATCCCGCCGCCCAATGTGACGGGCAGCCTGCATATCGGCCACGCCCTGAACAACACGCTTCAGGACGTGCTGACGCGCTTTGAGCGGATGCGCGGCAAGGCGGCCCTGTGGCTGCCCGGCACCGACCATGCGGGCATCGCCACGCAGATGGTGGTCGAGCGTCAACTGGCCGCCGCCGGCAATGTCGGTCGCCGCGATATGGGCCGTGAGGCCTTTGTCGAAAAGGTATGGCAGTGGAAGGCTGAAAGCAGCGGCACCATTCAGGGCCAGTTGCGCCGTCTGGGGGCGTCGTGTGACTGGTCGCGCGAACGCTTCACGCTGGATGAAGGCCTGTCGGCCGCCGTGCGCAAGGTCTTCGTGCAGCTTTATAAAGAGGGCCTGATCTACCGCGACAAGCGTCTGGTCAACTGGGACCCGCATTTCCAGACCGCCATCTCCGACCTTGAGGTCGAGCAGAAGGAGGTCGATGGCCATTACTGGCACTTTGCCTATAGGCTGGCCGACGGCGTGACCTTCGACTATCCGGTCAAGGACGAAGAGGGCAATGACACCCTTGAGACCCGTGACTATATCGTCGTGGCGACCACCCGCCCGGAGACGATGCTGGGCGACACGGCGGTGGCCGTGCATCCGGATGATGAACGCTATCAGGCCCTGATCGGTAAGGACGTGATCCTGCCGATCACCGGGCGTCGCATTCCCATCGTCGGTGACGACTATGCCGACCCGACCAAAGGCTCCGGCGCGGTGAAGATCACCCCGGCGCACGATTTCAACGATTTTCAGGTCGGCAAGCGGCATAACCTGCCGCTGATCAATATTCTGACGCCGTTCGCCACGCTGAACGACGAGGTGCCAGAGGCCTATCGCGGTCAGGACCGTTTCGCGGCGCGCAAGGCGATCATCGCCCGCGCCGAGGAAGAGGGCTGGCTGAAGGCCATCGAAAAGACCAAGCACATGGTGCCGCACGGTGACCGGTCGGGCGTGGTGATTGAGCCCTTCCTGACCGATCAGTGGTACGTCAATGCCGGTGAACTGGCCAAGGAGGCGCTGGCCGCTGTCGAAGACGGCCGCACGGTGTTTGAGCCGAAGAACTGGGAAAAGACGTACTTTGAGTGGCTGCGCAATATCGAGCCGTGGTGCATTTCACGCCAGCTCTGGTGGGGCCACCGTATCCCGGCATGGTTTGGCTTTGAGAAGGATAATTCTCAAACACCGGCTATTTTCGTCGAAGAGTCCGAGCAAAAAGCCATTACTGCTGCGGAAAAACTCTATGCGGAGAAAGTAGTTGTGGTCGGTAGCTACACCGAAGCGGTTATGCTAGCGGCGGAGACTAACGACGGTGAAAAAGTCTGGCCTATCTGGCAAGACGAAGACGTCCTCGACACCTGGTTCTCGTCGGCCCTGTGGCCGTTTTCGACCATGGGCTGGCCGGAACAGACGCGCGATCTGGAACGCTTCTACCCCACCCACACGCTGGTCACCGGGTTCGACATCATCTTCTTCTGGGTCGCCCGCATGATGATGATGGGCCTGCACTTTACCGGGAAGGCCCCGTTCCAGCGCGTCTTTATCAACGCCCTTGTCCGCGACGAGAAGGGCCAGAAGATGTCGAAGTCGAAGGGCAATGTGATGGACCCGCTGGTGCTGATCGACGAATTCGGTGCCGACGCTTTGCGCTTCACCCTGACCGCCATGTCGGGGCAGGGCCGGGACATCAAGCTGGCCAAACAACGTATTGAAGGTTATCGCAATTTCGGCACCAAGCTGTGGAACGCCCACCGCTTTGCCCAGATGAACGACTGTGCGGCGGTGGCCGGTTTCGACCCGTCGTCGGTCAGGCTGACGCTCAGCCGCTGGATCCGTGGCGAGACGCACAAGACGGTGAAGATCGTCACCGAAGCGCTGGAAGCCTGCGCCTTCGATGACGCGGCCAATGCGCTCTATAAGTTCGTGTGGAACGTCGTCTGCGACTGGTACGTCGAGCTGTCGAAGCCGATCCTCAACGGCGAAGATGCCGAGGCCAAGGCCGAAATCCGCGCTATGACGGCGTGGGTGCTGGATCAGTGCCTGATCCTGCTGCACCCGGTCATGCCCTTCATCACCGAAGAACTGTGGGCGGCAACCGATGGTCGCGCTAATTCCCTGATCGTCGAACAGTGGCCGGTCTATGACGCGGCGGCGATTGATGCCGCGGCGGATACCGAGATCAACTGGCTGATCGAGCTGATTTCCGAAGTGCGCAGCGTGCGTTCGGAAATGAACGTGCCGGGCTCGGCCAAGGTGCCTTTGACTCTCACCGGGGCCGGGGCGCAGACGCAGGGCTGGCTGAGCACGCACCGCGACCTGATCCTCTTCCTGGGGCGTCTGGGCGAGGTCGGCATGGCCGAAACGGCCCCTGTCGGCTCGGTGCCCTTCGTGATCGCCGAGGCGACCGGTAATCTCAGCGTGGCGGAGTTCATCGACCTGAAGGCCGAGGCGGCGCGTCTGGCCAAGGACATCGCCGCCTTTGACAAGACCATCGAAGGGACCAGGCGCAAGCTCGACAACCCGGAGTTTGTCAAAAAGGCCCCGGAAGAGGTGATCACCGAAAATCAGGAACGCCTGAAAGACGCCGAAGATGGCAAGGCCCGCCTGTCGGCGGCGCTGGAACGGCTGAAAGCGGCCCTGTAACCCAAAGCCCCGGCGCACACCGGGGCTTTTTTTTCATTCTGCGGCGGGCAGGGGCGGTAGCCGTCTGCCCCGCAGCGGCAGGAAGCGCGCCACGGCACGCACCACCTGTGCCCGCTGTTGAAACACCAGCGTGCCGGCCAGCGCGACGGTTACAAGGCTGATCAGGTGCAGGCTCAGGGGCACGGGCAGGATGGCGCGCTGCTCGATCTCGTTCAGCACCAGTATGCTCCCGGTCAGGCCGATCAGCCCCCACGCGCTGACGCTGGCCCAGCGGCCGCCTTGCCGCGCGACCAGATGCGCCAGCAGTGCGTCAAAGGGCACCACAAGCAACAGGTCGTAATCCATCAGGCGCGGATTGAGTACCTGCGCCAGCCCCATCCCCAGAACCAGCCGTTCATTTCGGCTGAGTTGGCCCAGTTCCGCCAGAGCCAGACCCGAAAGGGCCAGTGTCCCCATCACCACAGGCAGAAGCGACAGGGCGACCGGTGAAGTGCTGTCTATGCCCCAACTGTGCAGCCAGCCGAAATAGCTGATGCCCGTCTGGTCGCTGAGCACCACCTGCGACAGGGTGTCCTTCCACAGAGGCGTAAGCGGCGAAGGGCTGTGCAGCACCCACAGGCTGAGGCTCAGGCCCGCCACGACGCCCGCCGCCGTCCACCCCATGCGCCAGCGCAGGGGCCGGTCCATATAGGCCAGAACGATCAGATAGGTCAGAAGGACAGGCTTGATCATGCTGACGACGGAGACGGCCAGCACAAACGGCCACACCCTTAGCGGCAGGCTGAGCGCCCCCAACAGCACCACCCCATGCAGCAGGATGGCGATATTGCCGCAGGCGATGCAGCCGCCGGTAAACAGGGCCAGAAAGGGCAGTTTCAGCCGGATATCGACCTCCGGCAGGGCGAATTTGACGGCATAGGCGCTCAGCCCGCAAAGCGCCAGCACCCACAGACCACCGAACAGCAGCCGGTATCCGTCGGCCCCCAGATGCGCGATCACAAAGGCCACGCCTTCGACGACCGGCGGCGCATAGACGAAGACGGCACTTTTCAACCCCGCGCAGGATGGCGCGAGATCATAGGGATTGCCGCCTTGCAGCAGGGTCAGGCCCGCGCAGGTGACGGCATCGAAGTCCTCAAAGCCCGGCGTACCCCGCACAAACCGCCCGGCCAGTCCCCCCAAAACCGGAAGCGAGCATAAAACGCCCCACCACAGCGGGGGCAGGTGCGTCAGGCGGGGACTGGGGGCCATATCTTTTCTCTCTGTATCGAAAGAAAAGACAGGTCGCCGCTCATATGGATGAAACTAAGGAGACTGTGTGTCCGGCGGTTCGCAGTCGTGGCAAAAACCGGGCAATCATGTCGTTTCCGGTCCTTTTTGGTGTCTGGGCCTACAGGCGTCCCTGTATAATATCACCCAGAAAAGGCTTGGGATTTTTCAGGGTTTGCTGGATGATATCCTTGTTTTGCCGGATCACGATCAGGCTGACCCACAGGACAAGGGCGACAAAGGCCGGGGACATGATGTCGGCGGGCTTGAAGTCCTTGATGGGCAAGACGGCCATGAAAAAGCCCGCGACGCCGATCCACAAAAACGTCCACGATACCTTAGAGAAGGTGCGCTCGCCGTAATCGCGCGCCACCATAACGACCGCCGCCAGCATGGTTGGCAGGAACAGCATGTCGTAGGACATCATGCGCGGATTGATCAGTTGCGCCATCCCCAGCCCGATCAGGATGCGCGTATCGAGGCTGAGCTTGCCCAGATCACAGAGCAGAAGCCCGGCCAGCGCCATGATCGGGAAATAGATGGCAAAGGCAATCAGGGTGGCGGGATGATCTATGGTCAGGCCCACCCATTCGGCCCAGGCGAGCAGGGTATAGCCCGGCTGTTCGATCAAAGTGATGTCGTAGATGGTCTTTTGCCACACCTCATAGAGCGGCCCGGCGGTGCGGCTGATCCACACATAGAGGCCGATGCCGATGACGGCCCCGGCGGCGGACCACACGAGCCGCGAGCGCAGGGGCCGCGCATCATACATCAGCACGATCAGATAGGTCAGGAAGACCGGCTTGATGATCGAAGACACCAGCACGACCAGCAGGAAGGGCAGGCGGGTGCGGCGGATCATCAGGGCTGTGCCGATGGCGGCGGCGTGGCAGATGACGGCGATATTGCCGCACGATACCGCTGAGCCAGAGACGATCGTATAGCCCAGCAGGCGGATATGCAGCGGCAGGTTGGGGAAGCTCCGTTTCAGCCCGTACCATGCAATGACCAGCAGGGCGGCGATCAGAAACGGCGCATAGAGCCAGCGCGCCCCGGTCAACCCCGTCACCTCGATAATCGGGCGCAGGAATTCACCAATCTGCGGCGCATAGACGTAGGGCGCGGCCTTGAGGCCTTCGCAGGCCGGTTCGTAGGCATAGGGCGACAGGCCGCGCCGCATATAGTCGGCCCCGCAGATCAGGGCGTCAAAGTCGTTCATCCACCACTTGCCCTTGACCAGACGCCCCAGCAGGTGACTGACCACCGAAAAGCTGATCAGGAAGAGGAACCAGAAGCGCGTGGATTTTTTTTGCGTGTGCGCCTGCAACCACGTCAGGGCGTCGGGACGGGGCTTGCGGAAAAATTCAGTCAGGGACACGGGCAGACTTTCGGAAGAGGAGAGCGGTCAGGATGGCGTCGCGGCGCTGGGCAAAGGTCAGGGCCCCCACAGTCAGAACGTAAAGACTTAAAAGTAACGTACTGATGCGCGTGGTGAAATCGCCCAGTTCGGCGGCCCCGCCGATAAGGCAAAAGACGCAGATGACGGTCAGAATCGTACGGCCGCGATCCTTCAGGACGCTTAAGGGTTTGGAGGTTGCGAGGAGGGACGGACTATAGAGCGCGATATAGGCCAGCCCGACGCCGATCAGGAACACGTCCTGCGACATCAGGCGCGGAATGGTCAGGACGCCAAGGCTGAGGCCCAGCCAGATGCGGGCGCGGGTGTCGAGTTTCAGCCCTTCGGCGATGGCAAGCCCGCTCAAAGCCATCAGACCCGCAAAGACCAGCCAGCCCAGATTGGCCGCTATACTGTCGCCGCGCAGGCCCAACAGGCCCAGCCAGCCGTAAAAGCTTTCGCCCGGCGTGGTCGTATAGACAAACCCCGACAGGGTGGCGCGCCAGCTTTGCGACAGGGCCGAGCCTTCGGTGGCAAACAGGACGGTGGGCAAAAGCCCGGCAATGGCCGCGATGGCGGACCAGCCGAGCCGCTTCCACAGGGGCAGGTCGATAAACAGCAGCACCAGCAGATAGGTGAGGAAAACCGGCTTGATGACGCCGCACAGGGCGACCACGGCCGCGAACAGCCACGAATAGCGCTTGGCGACCAGCGCTGAGGCCAGCACCGCCGCGTGGCACAGGACGGCGATATTGCCCCACACCACGGCGCTGCCGGTCAGGAAGGCGGCAAAGGGGATTTTGTCGAGCAGGGTGGGCTCAGGTCCTGCGCCCGTTTTGGGCCGAGGGGCGTAAATCACCCCCAGCAATACCGCCAGACTGAGGACATAGAGCGCACCATAGAGCCAGATCAGGCCGTCCTGACCGATCAGGCGAATCACGCCGGCAAAGGCTTCGGCGACGACGGGCAGATAGACATAGACCGCCGTCGTGCCCTCCATCGCCTCGCATTTGAGGTTGAGATCGTACAGCGCGCCGCCGTCAATGACCTTCTGCGCGCCGCAGGCCACGGCGCGATAATCACCGAACCAGGCGTGGGATTTGGCGATCTTGCCCAACACGCCGGAGAGCAGCGGCAGGAAAAAGACGAAGACAATCAGTCCGATACGCACCGTCGGGGGAAACCGTTTCATCCACACCTCAAAAAAGCCCCGTAGCCTCCGCTCAAGGCCGCTTCGGCGGAGCGCCATTTTGATGCCGCTATGCCAAATCAAAAGTTTGTTATATACCGCGACCCACACGGCCACAGGCCCGCACCATAAGTTTCAGGAGTTGTTTTTGCCAGACGCAAATTTTGCCGCTGACAAAGCCCCGGACGCTGCCGCGCCCGATCTCAGCCTTATCATCTGCACGCTGAACGAAGGCGCGGCCATCCGCAGCGTGATCACCGAGATCGCCGGACACCTGAGCGGCCTCAACTATGAAATCCTCGTCGTCGATGACGATTCGAAGGACAATACCGCCGCCGAAGTGAGCGATCTGGGCAAGAGCGATCCGCGCGTGCGCCTCTATGTGCGCAAGGGTGAGCGCGGCCTGTCGTCCGCGGCTATCCGCGGCTGGGACATGGCGCGCGGTCGCGTGCTGGGCATTATGGACGGCGACGGTCAGCACGACCCGGTGGCCATCCGCGCCCTGGCCGACATGATCCTCAAAGGCGACAAGGACCTGGTCTGCGCCTCGCGCTATATCGGCAAGACGGATACGGGCCTGAGCTTTATCCGTGATCTGGGTTCCAAGGCGGCGACGCTGGCTACCGGTCTGGTGCTGAAGGCGCCCCTGACCGATCCGATGAGCGGCTGCTTCATGATGACGCGCGACTGGTACGAAACCGCGCGTCCCAACCTGACCGGGGTGGGTTTCAAGATTCTGGTCGATCTGGTGGCCTCGACCAAGGTGCGCCCGCGCTTCGGTGAGGTGAAGGCGTCTCTGCGTCAGCGTCAGGGCGGTGAGTCCAAGCTCGATATCCGCGTCGTGCTCGACCTCGGCGCGCTGCTGATCGAAAAGGCCACCAACGGCATCATCTCGGCGCGCTTTGTCCTGTTCGGGCTGGTCGGCGTGTCGGGCGCGTTCGTCTATGCGATAATTCTCGCGCTCAGCCATTCGCTGCTGCGGGTCGATGGCGGCCTGCCCCTCTATCGCTACCAGGTGCGCTACGACGACATCATCAACTACGGTCTGGCCATCTGGCTGTCGATGACGTGGAACTTCTACATCAATAACGTCCTGACCTTCCGCGACAAGCGCCTGAAGGGCTGGCCGATGATTACCGGTCTGCTGGGCTTCTACTTCGCCTGTTCCATCGGGGCGCTGCTCAGCCTTGGGGTGGCGATCCTGCTGAAGGACTATTTCGGCATTCACTGGTTCGCAGCCGGCATTTCGGCGGCGCTGCTCAGCGGCGTGTGGAACTACTGGGGGGCCAAGGCCTTCGCCTGGAACCAGAAAAAAGGGACCAACTAATGATCGAGGAAAAGTTGCCCGGCAAGCCGGGTACTTTTCCTCGGGCCATATCGAGAAAAATCTCTTGGGGCGGCCCCTCGAGATTTTTCAGTTTTTGCTTATCAGAATAAAAAAAGCGCCCTGCACCAAGGGGGGAAGGTGCAGGGCGTCAGTGGACCCGGATATCCTCTGAAATCAGAGAATGGGGAGGGGGTTAGTAACGATCGCGGCGGTCGTAACGGTCGTAGTGATCGCGGCGATCATAACGGTCGTCATAACGGTCACGACGGTCATAACGGTCATCGTAACGGTCGCGGCTGCCATAGTACTGGCACTGGGTGTTGTCCGAGCCGACCTTGGCCCCGATCAGGCCGCCGACGACGGCGCCCAGAATAGTCCCTTCGGTGCGGGCGTTGCGGGCCGAGACGCCGTTACCGACGGCGGCACCGGCAACGGCACCCAGAACCGCGCCATTGGTCTTGTTATTCGTCTTGCGCTCGGCGCAGGCTTCCGAATAGCTGCG
>NZ_JAIWNX010000031.1 GCF_020217185.1 Asticcacaulis sp. | reverse complement strand
GCGTTCATAGCGGTCGTAACGGTCATAGGCCGAAGCGGTGCCGGCCAGACCGGCGCTCAGAACCATGGCCGAGGCCACGGCCGACAGGACGATCTTTTTCGTGGTGTTGAACTTGGTCATGGTGGGTTCCTTTCGGGTTTATTTCCATTCCGCGGCGGGTCAGCCCGTCGTTGATGAGGACCTTTATAGGCCCTCCAACCTGAACGGTTTTTGAGAACCCTGTTCATCTTCGTTCATCTTGGCATTTTCTTTTGCGGGGTGCGCGGGCTGACGCTTTCCGTAAAATCATTATATATCAATGGATAATGAGCTTAAATGCGCGGAGGTCATTGAGAGCGGTTTGCGACGGCACTTATTTTTTTCAAAATTTTTGTTCAGCTTTGAAGCTCAACTCCTTTATTAGCCGCCCATGAGTGATGTGACCCTTACCATCGAAAAAGTCGGCTTTCAGGGCGACGGTGTGACGGTGGACGGCGTGTTCGTGCCCCTGACCCTGCCTGGTGAGACCGTGCGGGCTTCCGCGCCCACGGACGGCCATGCGCGCCTGATCGAGGTGGTGACGCCGTCTCCTCAGCGCGTCGCCCCCGTCTGCCCGCATTTCAGCCAGTGCGGCGGGTGCAGCCTGCAACACTGGGAGATGGCGGCCTATAGCGACTGGAAGCGTGCCAATGTCGAAACCGTGCTGCGTCGGGCGGGGCTGGAGACCGAGGTCGCGCCTATACTGACCACGCCGCCCGCCACGCGCCGTCGGGTTGGCCTGCACGCCAAGCCATATCGTCAGGGGAAGACGGTGCGTACCGAGCTGGGTTACAAGCGGCGGCGCTCGTGGGATCAGGTGAAGATCGAGGTGTGTCCGGTGGCCGATCCGGCCCTGATCGCGGCCATACCTGTACTGACCGAAATCGCGTCGCACCTGTTTGAGCATCCGAAATCCGCCCCCATCCTGTCGGTGACCGTCTCGGATACCGGGCTCGACGTCGATGTGCGCGGTATCGAGCGCAGCAAGAGCGGCGGTCTGAGCGCACAGGCGCGCATGGAGATCGCCCTGATCGCGCAGTCGTCGGACATCCGTCTGGCGCGTATTTCGATGGCCGATGACATCCTCTATCAGTCGCATCTGCCCAGCGTGCGCTTTGGCCGCGCCACCGTGGACCTGCCGACCGGCTCGTTTTTGCAGGCGTCTCCCCACTCTGAGGCCGATATGGTGGCGCTGGTCAAGGACGCGGTGGCGGGGGCGAGGCGTGTGGCGGACCTGTTCTGCGGGGCGGGCACCTTTACCTTTCCGCTGGCCGAAACGGCGTCGGTCTATGCCGCCGACGGGGCGGGCGGTGCGGTGCGGGCGCTCAAGGCCGCTATTGGCCGCGCGCCGGGCCTGAAACCGATCACAGTCGAAGCGCGCGACCTGTTCCGCGCGCCGGTGGTGGCCGAGGAAATGGCAGGCTGGGACGCCGTGGTCTTCGATCCGCCGCGCGCCGGGGCCGAGGCGCAGGCGCAGCAGATCGCCCGCTCACAGGTGGCGCGCGTCGTCGGCGTGAGCTGTAACGTCCAGACCTTTGCCCGCGACGCCAAAATTTTGACCGAGGCGGGCTTTCAACTGGATCGGGTGACGCCTATAGATCAGTTCCTGTGGTCCGGCCATGTCGAGCTGGTCGGCGTCTTTTCGCGGTAATTGCCTTGATCTCTGTCGTCATTCCCACCCTCAATGCCGAAGCCACGCTGGTGCGCACCCTGGGCGCGCTGGTCCCGGCGGTGGTCGAAGGCCTGATCAAGGAAGTGATCATCGTCGATGGCGGGTCAGAAGACGCGACGCTGGAAATCGCCGAATCTACGGGCTGTACCGTGTTGCACGCCGATGCGGGGCGCGGTCTGCAATTGTGGCAGGGGTGTAAGGCGGCCAAGGGCGACTGGCTGATGATCCTGCACGCCGACTCGCTTCTGGGTGATGGATGGATGGACCATGTGCGCGACCACATGAAGCATTTTCCGTTGCGCGCCGGTTATTTCCGGCTGGCCTTCGATGATCCGTCGTGGTTCGCCAGCTTCTGGGCTGAGGTGGTGGCCTTCAATTCACGCTGGCTGGCCATCCCGTCGGGCGATCACGGCCTGTTCCTGTCGCGCGCCCTTTATGACGCCGTGGGCGGTTATAAGGATCAGGTGGCGTTTGAAGACCTCAGCATCGACCTGGCTCTTGGCCGGGCACGCCTGCGGCCCATTCCGGTGTCGCTGACCACCAATGGCGAGCGCTTCCGCAAGGGGAGCTGGTATTTATCGCTGTTCGGCAAGGCGGGCGGCTTTGTGCTGTACCTGCTGGGCTTCCCGCCCAAACCGCCGGTGAAGAAGGCGTAGATTTAGCCACGAAAAACACGAAAATCACGAATTTCGTTGCGTAAATCTGTTCGCGCGAAGCACCTTTACGTCTGCTTGCCGCGGTCACAGCAAAGCCCTTAGGGCGAAGGTGCCTGAGAGCGCTAAGCGTTCGTGATTTTCGTGTTTTTCGTGGCTAATTACTTATCAGCCAGAATATCGACGATTTTGGCGTCAGATGCGGCCAGCGCCAGAGTCTTTGACGGCTTGCCCATGATCTGACGATAGATCCAGTAAGAGGCGACCACCTCTTCGACGTATTGGCGCGTCTGGGCCACCGGGATCGACTCCATCACCAGCAGCGAGTCGGCGTCATCGCCCAGCGAGCGCATGGCGTCCTGCACCCATTTTTCGCCGGCATTGTAGGAGGCCACGACGCGGAACAGGTCGGAATCATTGATGCCCGACGCCGCCAGTTTCAGCATGTAGCTTTGGCCCACCTGAAGATTGACCGCCGGGTCGAGCAGCTTGTCCGGATTGCTCATCAGGCTGGAATCGCGCGTCACCACATAGGCGGTGGCCGGCATCAGTTGCAAAAGGCCATAGGCCCCGGCATAGCTCTTTGCCCTGGCGTTGAACTTGCTCTCTTTTTTGGCGATGGCGTACAGCAGCGCCTTGTCGATGCGCCAGCCTTCAGTCGGCTCGAAATCGGGGATGGTATAGTTGGCCGGGTCGAACAGACGGTCCGAGGTGCGGATCTGTGAGACGGACAGATCGTGCGCGTCGGCCAGAGCCAGCCAATTACTGCGCGTCTGCTGATCCGGTGAACGCTGGATGGCGGTCTGCAATTCGGTGCGGGCGTCAGACTTGCGGCCTACGGCCACCAGCATCGAGACGCGGCGGGCCTGAGCGTCGTTTTTGGCCCAGTTAAAATCGGCATTGAGCTTGGCCGTATAGGCCCCGCGCGTTTCTTCGGCAAAGACCGGGGCCTGTCCCTTTTGCGCGCGGACGACGGCGGGTTCGGCCCCCAGACGCTGCTCGGCCAGAAGGCCATAGAAGGTAAAGGGGAAGGAGGCGGCGTATTTGAAATAAAGCTCGGCGTCGCTCTTATGGCCCATTTTCGCGGCCATGCGACCGGCCCAGTAGGCCCCGCCCGACTGGCTCCAGGCGCTCTGGCTGGGGTCATTGACGATGAAATCGAAGTGTTTCAGCGCTTCGTCATAACGCTTGAGCCGATAGGCGGCGAGGCCCGCCACCCAGCGATCGCCGATCTGCACGCCCAGTTTCAGCGCCTGATCCAGCTTGCCGTCATTATAGGCCGACCGCGCCGATTTGGGCGTCAGGGCCGAATCGGGTCCGGCGGTGCCCGCCTTGACTTCGCTGCGCGGCGGTCCGTCCAGCAGGCCGGTGGAAGACAGTTTCTGCGCCCCGGCCAGTTTGGGGAACGGCGGGTCTTCGACGCCCTCAGGCTTTTTGCGCTTGGCCAGATTCCACACGCGCATGGCCTGCGGGTGGTCGGGATAGCGCTCCAGCCAGCTCATCAACTCTTCGTAGGTTGAGCTGTAGTCCGGGTGGAACAGTTTGTTGAACTCAAGATAGCCCATCAGGCTCTTATCGCTGATCTTTTCGATCGAAGCGTCGGCGGTGGCAAAATCGCCCTTGTCGAGCGCGTCAAACGCCGCCTGATAAAGCTGTGCGTCCCACGGCGACAGGCCGGGATCGAGTGCGGCAGGCACCTTGGGGGCCGAGCGGGTCAGGCTGCTGTAGGCGACGGGCTTGCGCGGTGTGTCGGAAGCTGCCGCCAGCAGGACAGCCCCCTTATAGGCGGTTTGCGGGGTGCTGAGGATGGCATCGACGGTCTTGTCGCCGGTCGAAACAGGGGTTTGGGCGAGGGCGGGCGCACAGAAACAGACGGCGGCAAGCGCGGCGGCGGACATCAGGACATGCCGGTAGCGGGCGCGGCTCGCAGGTCTGGTCAAGGCAACACTCCGTCGTTGTTTATCCAAATCGGGAGGCTTCGGACCTGACTTTTGCCGTCAATAAGGGTCGAAGCGGTGCATCCTGGTGGTCTGATTTTGACATTTGCCACAACCTGCCGGGCACTCAAAAAGCAAATGTCAAAATCTTTAAGACCACCAGAACTTTATGATTCTAGTGGAATTTTCGAATTTGACACTTGATCATCAAGTTCGCGGCAACTGGGCATCAAGTGTCAAATTCATTCCACTAGCCAGCGCGGGAAAGTGCGGACGCCTGTGGACAGTAATCAAAACCTGATGGGGAGGCAAGCTATTAAGGGTTGCGCTCTTAGGCCAGACCCTCCGTGGCCAGAAGGAAATCGCTCCAGAACGCCTTTTTGGCAAGGGGTTGGCGCAGCAGAAGCGCGGGGGGAAAGGTGACAAAAACCCGCAGGGGCGCACCGCCCGTAAGGGTCAGATCGTGCGCCTTGCCGCGCAATCTTTGCACGCTGTCGTTGGAATCGAGCACGCTGCGCACCGCCGTCGCGCCGCACAGGATGACGACCTTCGGTGCGCTCAGTTCGATCAGGCGGCGCAGGAAGGGGGCGGTGAGGCGGATGTCTTCGTCGGTGGCCGGACGCCCGCCTGCCGGACGCCAGAACAGGCCGGGCAGGCGTAAGGCCCGTTCATTGAGCCCCAGAGCCGACAGGGCCGCATCGGTCAGATGCCCCGGTTTGCCCTGAAAGGCCGTCTGCGCCTCGTCCTCATCGGCGTCGGGCACATCGCCGACGATCAGCACGTCCGCCGGTAAGGCCCCGCGTCCGCGGATCAGGCCCTTGCCGCCTTCATAACGCAGGGGCACATCCGGAAAGGCCTCCAGAGCGGCATAAAGCGCCTCGACCGTCGCGGCGCTGGCGGCGATAGCCGCGGCGGCAGCGGCGGCGCGCTCGACATCAAAATGGCGCAGCGACTCAGGCCTCAGGGCATTGACGCGCACAGCACTCGGCAGGGGGGTGACCGCCGCCGGGGCGTTTTGCGCCGCCGCCGTCACAGAACGCGATTTATTTTCCGCCAAAAGACGATTAATAGGCTGAGCATCGTAGATGTCGTCCAGCTCATGGTCGTTGAGAAAGCTGAGATAGCTTTCCAACTCGCGCATGGCTTGGGCCGTGATGGCGTGAGGCTCCGGCATAAACAGACATCTTTGAGAAAAATGATCGGCAGGGTCTTTACAGTCTTTACGGAAACTGTGCCACAAGATCAAACCGGCACCGGGAAATATTAGAGAAGAGTACGAACATGGCGGACGCACCTGAACGCGAATCGATGGAATATGACGTCGTCATCGTGGGCGGCGGCCCGGCGGGGCTGGCGGCGGCCATTCGCCTCAAACAGACGGCACAGGCCAGTGGCGGCGACGTCTCCGTGGCCCTGCTGGAAAAGGGCTCCGAGATCGGGGCTCACATTCTGTCCGGCGCGGTGATCGACCCGTCGGGACTGACGCAGCTTTTTCCCGACTGGAAGGCGCAGGGTGCACCGCTGGAAACGGCGGTAACTGAGGATCGTTTCATCTATCTGGGGCCGCAGGGCGCGCTCGATATCTCCTTCCTGCCCATGCCGTCCTACATGAAGAATCACGGCTGCTATATCGGGTCGCTGGGCAATCTGACGCGCTGGATGGCCGAGCAGGCCGAGGCGCTGGGCGTTGAAATCTATCCGGGCATGGCCTGTTCCGAAGTCCTGTACGACGACGCGGGGGCTGTGGCCGGTGTCGTGGCCGGCGTGTTCGGGCTCGATCGCGAAGGCCAGCCCAAGGGCGATTACCAGCCCGGTCTGGAATTGCGCGCCCGCTATACCTTCTTTGCCGAGGGCGTGCGCGGCTCGCTGTCGCAGCAGATCATCAAGCGCTTTGAGCTGGACAAGGACAGCGACGTCCAGAAATACGGCATCGGTATCAAGGAGTTGTGGAAGGTTCCTAAGGCAAAGCATAAGCCCGGTCTGGTCCAGCATACGCTGGGCTGGCCGCTGGATGACAAGACCGGCGGTGGCTCCTTCATGTACCATTTCGGCGACGAATACGTGTCGATCGGCTTCGTCGTCCACCTCAACTATCAGAACCCCTATCTGTCCCCGTTCGATGAGTTCCAGCGCTTCAAGCAGCACCCGGTGGTGCGTGAGCATCTGGAAGGCGGGCAGCGTATCTCCTACGGCGCGCGGGCCATTACCGAAGGTGGTTATCAGTCGGTGCCGAAATTGAGCTTCCCCGGCGGGGTGCTGATCGGCTGTTCGGCGGGCTTTGTGAACGTGCCGCGCATCAAGGGCAGCCACAACGCCATCAAGAGCGCCATTCTGGCCGCCGATGCGGCATGGACGGCCCTGTCGTCGGGCGACGCGCCGCAGACGCTTGAAGCCTATGACAAGGCCTATCAAAAGTCGGATATTGCCAAAGAACTGAAGCTGGTCCGTAACGTCAAACCCCTGCTCAGCCGTTATGGCACGACGCTGGGCATGGTGCTGGGTGGTCTCGACATGACGGTGGGCAATCTCACCGGCGGCTGGTCGCCCTGGGGCACGCTGAAGCACGGCAAGACCGATGCGCAGTCGCTCAAGCCCGCCGCGGAATTCAAGCCGATCGCCTATCCGAAGCCGGATGGCCAGATCAGCTTCGACAAGCTGTCTTCGGTGTTTATCTCCAACACCAACCACGAAGAGGACCAGCCGGTCCATCTGCGCCTCAAGGACCCGGAGGTGCCCATCGCCATCAACCTGCCCAAATATGCCGAACCGGCGCAGCGCTACTGCCCGGCCGGGGTCTATGAGGTGGTGGACGATAACGGCAAGCCGCGCTTCCAAATCAACGCCCAGAACTGCGTCCACTGCAAAACCTGCGATATCAAGGATCCGACGCAGAACATCGTGTGGACCACGCCCGAAGGCGGCGGCGGCCCCAACTATCCGAATATGTGATGTCTCTCCTCCCCATTGCTGCGCAACAGGGAGGAGATTCACGGGCTTTTCCCTTGAGAATTTGGCTTTTTGGTAAGTTTGATCTTCGATAAGGACTTGATCCTGCCGGATTTACTGCGTTCACTGTGCCGGTAATCGAGAGACGCCCCTGATGAAGCCTGTTCTTGCCTCTGCCGCCTTTGCCGCCCTTGTGTGCCTGACCACGCCGGTCATGGCCGCCGATAAGGCCTATTCCAGCGCCTATGGTGACTTTCTGGTCGGGCGTCTGGCGGCAGCGCAGGGCGATACGGAAACGGCCGCGCGCGCCCTGATGGCGGCGGCGGATGCTGACCCTGCCAATGCGGCCTTGCGCGAACGGGCCTTTCTGGCGGCGGTGCTCAGCGGCGATATGAGCTTTGCCCGCAGCCACGTGCCCGCAAATGGCGGGCGCTTGTCGCGCACGGTGGCGGCTCAGGTACAGGCCATCGCGCTGATCCGCGAGGGCAAGGGCAAGGCCGCGGCTGCCGTTATCGAAGCCTCGCAAAAGGCCGGCGCCAGCGACCGCGCCACGCTTTTGCTCAAGCCGTTATCCTACGCGGCGGCGCGTCAGTGGGACAAGGCCATCGACCCGACGCTGGAAAGTCAGCTCAACGCCGGGACGACGCCGAATCGCGACCGGCTGGTCCTGTTTCTTCAGGCCGCCAATCAGGCGCGTCTTTTGGAGATGAAGGGCCGTCATGCCGAGGCCGAGGCCATCTTCAAAATCATCTGTCAGCCCGGCCCGGCCAGCGTGCTGTTCGGCCCCTATTACGGGGCATTTCTGGAAGGCCGTGGCCGCAAGGACGAGGCGCGCAAGCTCTATACCGATATCCTGAGCGTATCCGAGGACCGGCTGGTGCGTCAGCGCCTCGACGGGCTCGACGCCAAAGACTATCGTAAGCCGAAATCGCCGGATGTGCGGCTGATTCTGGCCGACAGCCTGTTCCTGTCCGGCACGCTTTATGCCTCTGAGCAGCAGTCGGAAATGGCGCTGGCGACGCTGCGGCTGGCACAATACGCCGCCCCGGAAACCGCGGCCGCGACCCCGACGCTTGACCGCACGCGGCTTCTGGCCGGGCAGGTGCTGATGCGCATGAAGGACGTGCAGGCGGCGCAGACCGAATGGGCGTCGATTGAGCCCGACTCGCCCTTTTACCGTGAGGCGCAGGTGCGCGCCGCCTGGAGCCTGAAAGAAGCCGGTGATCTCGATGGGGCCGAGGCCCTGTTTACCGAACTGAGCGCCGCCGACCCGAAGGACATCGGCCTGACGGTTGAGCGGGCGCGCCTTCTGTGGCAAAAGGACGATACGGCCGGGGCGCTCAAGCTGATGGAGGCCTATCAGGCCGCCTATGGCGACGCGGATTTCGGCTGGGAGACGTGGTTCACTGTGGCGGTGCTGTATCAGGCCGCCGGCGACTGGGACAAGGCCAAGGCGGCGGCGCAAAAGGGCCTGACCCTGCAACCTGACAGTTCCGAACTGCTCAACCTGCTGGGCTATGGGCTGATCGAGCGCAAGGAGAATGTCACCGAGGGCATGGTCATGATCCGCAAGGCGCTCGAAAAGACGCCGCGCTCAGGGGCGATCATGGATTCGCTCGGCTGGGGCTATTACCAGCAGGGGCAATATGCCGAGGCGCTGGAATGGATCGAAAAGGCGATCGCCGCCGAACCCGCCGATCCGGAAATCACCGACCATCTGGGCGACGTCTATCACAAGCTGGGGCGCACCATCGAAGCGCGCTATCAGTGGGCGCGCGTCCTCACGCTGGAGGCCGACGACAAGCAGAAGGCCGCCGTGCAGGCCAAGCTGGATGCGGTTGCGGTGCCCGACGTCAAGGCCGTGGCTGAGGCCGAAACGGCGCCGGTGCCTGAGACGACCAAGCCCAAAGCCCCGGTCAAGACACCGGCTAAAACGCGCAAATGAAGCGGTCGCGACTGGCCCCGGCCAAGGTCAATCTCTATCTGCACGTCGCCGCCCCGGATCACCGGGGCTATCACCCCCTGCGCAGTCTGGTGGTCTTTGCCGACTATGGCGATGAGGTAAGCCTGACGCCGGGTGAGGGGCGGCTGTTCATCGACGGGCCGTTCGGGCAGGGTTTGAGCACGGGTGAGGACAATCTGGTTCTCAAGGCCGTCCGGCGGTTTGAAGCGGCAACCGGCGTGCGCGTGGATAGCCACGATTTCCACCTGACCAAAAACCTCCCTTTAGCCTCAGGCGTGGGCGGCGGCAGCGCTGATGCCGGGGCCGTGCTGCACCTGTTGCGCGAAGCCTGCGCGCCGGAGGTGACTGACGACGCCCTGTCGGCCATGGCGGCGGAGACGGGGGCTGACGGCGTGATGTGCCTGTGGGCTCAGGCGTCGATTGCCGAAGGTTATGGCGAGCGATTGACGCCGGTCACAGTGTCGCCCTTGCCCGCTGTGCTGATCAATCCGGGCGTCGAGTGTCCGACACCGGCGGTGTTCAAGGCCTATGATGCGGCAGCGGAATTTGCCCCTGTTGACACGCAGTGGCGGGGAGACGACCTGATCGACGATCTCGCTACCACCCGTAACGATCTGGAAGCGCCCGCCATCCGTCTGGTGCCGGTGATCGGTGAAGTGCTGGCGGCGCTACGCGCCCAGCCTGAGACACGCTTTGCCCGCATGTCGGGATCGGGGGCGACCTGTTTTGCCCTGTGCAAGACCTTGAGCGAGGCCGAAACCCTGGCGGCTCGACTGCGCGACGACTGGCCCAAGGCATGGGTGCGGGCCTG
>NZ_JAIWNX010000030.1 GCF_020217185.1 Asticcacaulis sp. | reverse complement strand
TACGCTGAGCTAAACCATCTCCACCGCGCGTTTGCTGCGCATGGCTTTTTCGACGCGGACCTCCGGGTCTTTGAGAAACTTCCGATAAGCGACAGAATCCGCAGGATAAAGCGCGATCTTGCCCGCGTGATTATAATGCGCCCCGAAGCCATAGGTCTTGGTCAGGGGCGAGGCGCGCATGCACGGGTGCCCTTTGGAGAGAAACGCCACGCGCGCCTGCTGATCCGCTGTATCGAGGCCGTGTTTCAGGCAATGGACGGTAAAGTTCAGATCATCCAGCGTCAGCTCGTAAGGATGTTCCGACAACAGTTCATAATGCAGCCGCGCCAGGGTCGGCGGGCCGTCACGGCGGGGCGGTTCGACCCCCATGCGGTGTTTCGAGTCTTCGGCGATGGCGATGAAGGTGTTGCGGATCATGGCGTCGTCCCTGTGTCGCGGCCTTTGGGACAGTGACTATACGCCTGTCTCAGGCCGTCTTGAAGAGGCCACGCTGCCGCAGGATCAGGCAAAGACTCAATGCGGGAAGCCCGGCCACCGCCGTGCCGATAAAGAAGATCTGATAGGCCCCAAACAGGCCGTGCGCCGCTGTCAGGCCATCAACGATCTGCCCCGAAAAGCCTTTCAGCAGCTTGCCGGTCAGGTCGGCCGCCGAATACATCAGGGCAAAGTGGGTGAGGGTGTGTTCCTTCACGGTCAGGCGCGTCAGAAAGGCGATAAAGGCCGTTTCGGCGACGCCATTGGCGATATTGTCGATGATCAGCGTGCCGCCGAACACGGTGACATCTCCCGGATGCGCGGCCATCAGGGCAAAGCAGATATTGGACAAAGGCCCGGTCACCGCCCCCAGCCAGAAGGCGCGCTCAACCCCCAGCCACAAAAGACACGCCCCGCCCAGCGCTACCCCGGCGAACGAAGCCGCCAGCCCGATGGTCGAACGCACATAGGCGATATCGGCATTGCTGAGGCCCGTATCGCTGTAGAGCGGCCCGGCCACCGGCCCGATCAGATAATCGGGCAGGCGGTAGAGCGCCACGGTCGCCAGCACCCACCACGCCAGTCCTGCATGTTCCTGAAAAAAACTTTTCAGTGGCACGACGACATAGGTGTCAAAGCTGTAGGGCACCGGCGGCGTCAGGGCCTCGGCGCGCGACGGCCGCGCAAATAGGGTTGCGGCCACACCGACCAGCATCAGCACCGCCAGCCCGGTTACCGTGGCCGGCCAGCCGAAATGGTCTGCGGGAATAAGGATCAGCGAGCCGGAGACGATGGCCGCGACCTTATAGCCGAGGGAATAAATCGTCGGATTGAGCGCCTCCTGCGCCTGTCCCTCGGTCTGCTCGATACGCCAGGCGTGGATGGCGATTTCCTGCGAGGCGGCGCACAGCGCCAGCAGCAGGGTCACGGCGACAAAGGCCCAGATATTCCCCGTAGGGCCGATGGCGGCCATACAGATCAGGCTGAGGATCACCCCGCCCTGCGCCAGCAGCATGAAGGACCGCCTTTGCCCCAGCCGCGCGTGCAGGAGCGGCAGGCGCACCTTGTCCATCCACGGGGCCCACACGACCTTGAAGCCGTAAAACAGGCTGATCCAGCCCATATAGCCGATGACGGTCAGGCTTGTGCCCTCTTCGCGCATCCAGAAGCCGAGCGTGGCGCCGGTCATCAGAAAGGGCAGGCCTGCCGAAAACCCCAGCACCAGCAACAGCCAGGCATTGGGCGTTTTCAGGGCGCGGAGGATGTCGCGGAGGGTGGGCTTATCGGCAGAGGACATTTGGCTTTAACCCGCTCTCCCCAGTCGCGGGGAGACGCACAGAAAAAGCGATTCTCCGCCGTCTGAACAGGTTTTCTTTCCGTGCAAACCTTGCTTGGCCGGACGCACCTCTCTATGTTCGCGGCCATTCTGGAGTCCGGCATTTTCGAACATGACCAAAGAGCCCTTGTCCTTTCAGGACCTTATCCTGACCCTGCACCATTACTGGAGCCAGCAGGGCTGCGTGATCCTTCAGCCCTATGACGTCGAAGTCGGCGCAGGCACCCTGCATCCGGCCACCGTCCTGCGCGCGCTGGGCAAGAAGCCGTGGAAGGCCGCCTATGTGCAGCCGTCGCGCCGTCCAGTCGATGGCCGCTATGGCGAAAACCCCAACCGCCTTCAGCACTATTATCAGTATCAGGTGATCCTGAAGCCGAACCCCGACAATCTTCAGGAGCTGTATCTCGGCTCGCTGAAAGCCATCGGGCTCGACACGGCGCTGCACGACATCCGCTTCGTCGAAGACGATTGGGAAAACCCGACCGTGGGCGCGTGGGGCCTTGGCTGGGAAGTGTGGTGCGACGGCATGGAAGTCACGCAATACACCTATTTCCAGGGCGTCGGCGGCATTGAGGTCGATGTGGTGTCGGGCGAACTGACCTACGGGCTGGAGCGTCTGGCCATGTATCTTCAGAACGTCGATAACGTCTATGATCTGAAATTCAATAATGACGGCGTAAAGTATGGCGACGTGTTCAAGGAGCAGGAGCGCCAGTTTTCGGCCTTCAACTTTGAAGCGTCCGATGTGGCGACGCTCAAGCGGCAGTTTGAGGACATGGAGCGCAATGTTCTGCGCATCCTCAATACCGAAAACAGTCTGGGCTATAAGCTGGTCCTGCCGGCCTATGACCACGTTTTGAAGGCCTCGCACCTGTTCAACCTGATGGATGCGCGCGGCGCCATCGCGGTGGCCGAACGGCAATCCTATATCGGCCGCATCCGCGACCTCTGTAAGGCCTGCGCGCTTGAATGGGCCGCACAGGAGGAAGCGCGATGAGTGTAGCATTCTTCTCCTCCCTGCGTGAAGCGTGGGAGGGCCGGGCGGCCGGTGCCGGACCGCGAAGCGGTGGAGGGGGGCTACTCCAAACATCGGCGTGCGCTGCCCTTTCCGTGTTATCCCCCTCCGTCTTCGCCGCCTGCGGCGGCAAATCCACCTCCCCATCGCTGCGCGAAAGGGAGGAGAGAAGATAAAATGGCTCAGTTACTTATCGAACTTTTCTCAGAAGAAATCCCGGCGCGTATGCAGCTTCAGGCCGCGCGCGATTTCGAGCGCCTGTTCGGCGATCGCGCCAAGGCGCAGGGCCTGACCTGGGACAGCCTCAAGGCCTATGTCGGTCCGCGTCGTCTGGCCCTGCACGTCGAAGGCCTGCCGCTGGAACAGGCCGCCGTCACCGAAGAGGTCAAGGGCCCCAAGGACGGCGCACCGGAACAGGCCATGGCCGGTTTCCTGCGCAAGGTCGGCCTGACGCAGGATCAACTGGTGCTGGAAAACGGCGTGTGGATGGCGCGCATCGAAAAGCCCGCCAAGAGCACGGCCGAGGTCCTGCCCGGCATCCTCGAAGACGTTATCCTGACCTTCCCGTGGCCCAAGTCGATGCGCTCAGGCACGTCGAGCTTCCGCTGGGTGCGCCCGCTGAAGCGCATCCTGTTCCTGTTTGACGGCAAGGTCATTCCGCTGAGCGTCGGCGGCGTCACCTCGGGCGACCTGACTCAGGGCCATCGCGTCCTGTCGTCCGGCGAAGCCTTTGCGGTCAGGGACTTCGCCGATTATCAGCAAAAGCTGCGTGATAACTTCGTCATCCTCGACCACATTGAGCGTCAATCCTTGATTTTGGATAAGGCCAACGAGGCCTGCGCCGACGCGGGCTGCGCCCTGATGGACGATCATGGCCTGCTGGAAGAGGTGGCTGGCCTCAACGAATGGCCGACGCCGCTCTTGGGCGATATGGACCCGAAATTCCTCAGCCTGCCGCCTGAGGTCATCAAGACCTCAATGCGCACGCACCAGAAATACTTCGCCGTGCGCGATCTTTCGACCGGCAAGATGGCGGCGAAGTTCGTCATCGTCGCCAATCAGCTGGCCAGCGACGGCGGGGCGGAAATCCGCCGCGGCAATGCCAAGGTGCTGTCGGCGCGTCTGTCGGACGGCGTCTTCTTCTGGTCTGAGGACAATCGCAAAGGTAATTTCGACGCCTGGCTGCACAAGCTGAACGGTGTGACCTTCCACGCCAGGCTGGGCACGATGGCGCAGCGCGTGGCGCGCATCGAAGCGCTGGCACAAGTCATTGCCCCGCTGGTCAAGGCCGACGTGTCGCTGGCCACGCAAGCCGCGCATCTGGCCAAGGCCGATCTGGCCTCCTATATGGTCGGGGAATTCCCGGAACTTCAAGGGGTTATGGGCGGTTATTACGCCGAAGCGGCCAAGCTGCCCGGCGACGTGGCCGAAGCCATCCGCGAACACTATAAGCCGCAAGGCCCGTCGGACTCGGTGCCCGAAGGCGCGGTGTCGGCGGCCGTGGCGCTGGCTGACAAGATCGACACGCTGGTCGGCTTCTTCGCCATCGACGAAAAGCCGACGGGGTCGAAAGACCCCTATGCCCTGCGTCGTGCCGCTCTGGGGATTTTGCGCATCCTGCGTCAGCACAATGTGCGCGCCTCGCTGTCGGAGCTGGTCGCTGCCTGGTATCAGTCGCTGCTGATCTATGCCGGCGAAGGCCGCGCCGTCTATGTCGATACGGACAACTGGCGCGGTTCGGCCGGGCCGCGCTGGGCCGAGGGCGAAACCGAGGTCTATGACAACTATCTGCGCGACTTCCGCGCCGGTCTGCTCGAAAGCCCGGTCTTTGTCATACCGACCGACCGTGACTACGATCTGGACCTGCAATTCGAGCATGTCACCAATACGCCCAAGGTCGATAACGCTCTGCTCACCTTCCGCGATTTCCGCGCGGTGTCGGCGGAGTTTGCTGACTTCTTCGCCGATCGCCTGAAGGTCATGCTAAAAGACGAAGGCGTGCGCTTCGACGTGGTCGAGGCGGGGTTTGCGGTCAAGGACGACGACATGGTGCGCACCGTGGCGCGCATAAAGGCGCTGGAAAACGTGCTGGCGTCGCCGGCGGGTACTGAGCTTCAGGCCGCCTATACGCGCGTGGCCAATATCCTCAATGCCGAGGCGAAGAAGGGCGCTCTGCCGACGGCGGAGCCGAAGCTGCTCAGCAGTGCCCCGGAGGTCGAAACGGCCCTGACGCAGCAGGTCATCGCCCTGACGCCGGTGCTGGAGCGGCTGATCGACGCCGAACAGTTCGAAGAGGCGCTGGACAAGCTGGCGGGTTTGCGCGGGGCGGTCGATGCCTTCCTCGACGGGGTGCTGGTCAATTCCGACGTGGCGGCTGAGCGTGAAAACCGCCTGAGCCTGTTGTCGGCCCTGCGGCGTCTGTTCGACGGCGTGGGTGATCTGTCCAAGCTGGCGTAGGCTAAATCCACCTCCCTGTCGCGCAGCGATGGGGAGGAGGGATTTCGAATTACATAAAAACTTATTCCGCAGCGTTCGCGCGCGCGTGTACCTTTGCCCTCAGTATCCGGCCGTGCCTGCCGGGTGAACAGATACGCCTATCTGATTGAGGAAAGAGGGATTTTCGATGTCGAAGTCATGGGTTTACGCATTTGCCGCCGGTAAGGCCGATGGCGATGCCTCGATGAAGAACCTGCTGGGCGGCAAGGGGGCCAATCTGGCCGAAATGTCGTCGCTGGGGCTGCCGGTGCCGGCGGGTTTCACCATCACCACCGAGGCCTGCGTCCATTACTATCAGAACGACAAGACCTTCCCCGCCGGGCTGGAAGCGCAGGTGCAGGCGGCTCTGGCCAATCTGGAGGCCGTGACGGGCAAGGGCTTTGGCTCGGTCGAAAACCCGCTGCTGGTTTCTGTGCGTTCGGGCGCGCGCGCGTCGATGCCGGGCATGATGGATACGGTCCTCAATCTGGGCCTCAATGATCAGACGGTCGAAGGGCTGGCCGCCTTGACGGGTGACCGCCGCTTTGCGCTCGACTGCTACCGCCGGTTCATCACCATGTACTCGAACGTCGTGCTGGGCGTCAGCCACCACGGTTTTGAGGACATTTTGGACGACCATAAGGACCGTCTGGGCGTCACGGTGGACACCGACATCACGGCGAAGGACTGGGAGCGCGTCATCGGCGACTATAAGGCCAAGGTGCGTGCCGATCTGGGCCACGACTTCCCGCAGGACCCGCAGGATCAACTGTGGGGCGCGGTGAAGGCCGTGTTCGGTTCGTGGATGAATGACCGCGCCAAATTCTACCGCAAAATGCACGACATCCCCGAAGACTGGGGCACGGCCGTCAATATTCAGTCGATGGTGTTCGGCAATATGGGCGACACCTCGGCCACGGGCGTCGCCTTTACGCGCAACCCTTCGACCGGTGACAACAATCTCTACGGCGAATTCCTGCTCAATGCGCAGGGCGAAGACGTGGTGGCGGGCATCCGCACGCCGCAAACCCTGACGAAAAAAGCCCGCGAAGAGATGGGCGAGCGCAACCCCTCGATGGAAGAGGCCTTGCCGGAGGTCTTCGCGCAGTTCCGCTCAACCGTTGAGACGCTCGAAAAGCATTACCGCGACGTGCAGGACGTGGAGTTCACGGTCGAACAGGGCAAGCTGTTCATGCTGCAAACCCGCAATGCCAAGCGCACCTCGCGCGCGGCGTTGAAAATCGCCGTCGATATGGCCAAGGAAGGCCTGATCACGCCGCAGGAAGCGCTGATGCGCCTCGATCCCGGCGCGCTGGATCAGCTTTTGCACCCCATGCTGGACCCCAAGGCCGAGCGCACCCTGATCGCGCGCGGCCTGCCGGCCTCGCCGGGCGCGGCCTGCGGCAAGATCGTCTTCACCGCCGATGACGCCGTGCGTCTGGCGGCGGCGGGCGACGACGTCATTCTGGTGCGCGATGAAACCTCGCCCGAAGACATCCACGGTATGCACGCGGCCAAGGCGATCATCACGGCGCGCGGCGGTATGACTTCGCACGCCGCCGTTGTGGCGCGCGGCATGGGCCGTCCCTGCGTATCCGGGGCCGGGGAAATGGTCATTTCGACCGAGCGCGGCGAATTCAGCGCGCGCGGTCAGACCTTCCGCTTCGGGGACATTGTGACGCTCGATGGCTCCAGCGGCGAAGTGTTCAAGGGCTCAATTCGCATGATCGAGCCGGAATTTTCGGATGACTTCCATCAGATCATGAGCTGGGCCGACGAATTCCGTACGCTGAAGGTGTTGACCAATGCCGAAACCCCGGCGGACGCGCGCACCGCCATCGGCTTCGGCGCCGAAGGCATCGGGCTGTGCCGCACCGAGCACATGTTCTTCGACGAAGACCGCATCAGCGCCGTGCGTGAAATGATCCTCGCTGATGACGAAGCCGGTCGCCGCAAGGCCCTGGCCAAAATCCTGCCCATGCAGAAGACCGACTTTGTCGAGCTGTTCAAGATCATGAATGGCCTGCCGGTGACCATCCGCCTGCTCGATCCGCCGCTGCATGAGTTCCTGCCGCACACGCCGGAAGACATCAAGTTGGTGGCCGAAGCCGCGGAAGTGCCGGAGGAAAAACTCCTGAAGCGCACCAAGGAACTGTCGGAAACCAACCCCATGCTGGGCTGGCGCGGCTGCCGTCTGGGCATCACCTTCCCGGAAATCTACGAGATGCAGGTGACGGCGATTTTTGAAGCCGCCTGCGACGTGAAGGCCGAAGGCTTCGACCCGCAGCCGGACATCATGCACCCGCTGGTCGCCACCAAGGAAGAAATGGCCAAGCTGGTCGCTATGACCAAGGGCATTGCCGAGGGCGTGCTCAAGGCGCGCGGCGTTGAGGTGGCGTACAAGGTCGGCACCATGATCGAGCTGCCGCGCGCGGCTTTGCTGGCCGACAAGCTGGCCGAGACGGCGGAATTCTTCTCGTTTGGCACCAACGACCTGACCCAGACCACCTATGGCATCAGCCGTGACGACTCGGGTCGCTTCCTCAACCCCTATATCGAAAAGGGGATTTTCGAGAAGGACCCCTTCGTCAGCCTCGATCCGGACGGCGTGGGGCAACTGATCGACATCGCCCGCACCAAGGGCCGCACGACGCGCCCGGACATCAAGCTCGGCATCTGCGGCGAACATGGGGGTGATCCGGCCTCGATCGCCTTCTGTCAAAAGGTCGGCCTCGACTACGTGTCGTGCTCGCCTTACCGCGTGCCGGTGGCGCGTCTGGCCGCCGCGCAAGCCGCGATTTCGGCAAAGTAAGACGGTTACAGTACCCGACTGGAAGAAGCCCGGCCCTCCGCCGGGCTTTTTTCGTGGCGGAAAGGGATCGCATTTCCCCTCTCAGGCGTATGTCTTGGCGCTGTCACACGCGCCGTCTAACTTATCGCTCTCCGGCACGCTGCGGCCTATTGTCAGGTGTCGGGATTTGGGCTTTAGTTGTTAACACTTTCAGAATTTCGATTTTCCGGGAACTTGGCATGTCGTCCAAAACAGTATGGGGACTGGGACTGCTGCTTCTGACCGCCGGGGCAGGGGTGGGGCTTTATAAACAGCTTCCGGCCATGCCGCAGGCGCTGGAAGCACGGGTCGCCGACGCGCTCAAGGCCGAGGGGCTGGGCGACATCGCCTATGAGGTCGATGGCCTCAATGTGCGCCTCAGCTTTAAAACGCAGGATTTTCGTCCCGGCGTCACCGCCGATGAGCGAAAGGCGCGTCTGATGCAGGCCGCCGCCGCCGTGCGCAGCCTGCAACCGGAACTGCCGCCGGAAATCGAGGTCTATGTCCCGAAGGGCGAGGGGTATCTGTACGGGCCGGCGCTGCAAGTGCTGACCGACACAAGCGAAACGCCGATGCGGGTGTCTATGGGGAAGACCGATCATGCTTTATCTGATCTTTGAGCTGCGCTGGCTGCTGCTGGGTGCAGCGGCGCTGGGCCTGTGTACGGGCTTTCTCGCGCGTCGTGCAGGGTAGGGGAAACATATGTACTTGCTGATCGCACAATCGGCGGCCCTGCTTCTGGCGGTCTTCCTGTTCAGTGGTTTTGTGGGCTGGCACCTGTCGCCCAAGCCGAAGCGCGCCGCGCGCCGTATCTCGATCTTTGATGAGGCTCCGGCTTCTATCGTTGATTCCACCTTTGATGCGCTGCTGAACGCCCCGGCGGCGGAACGCCCGGTGGCAGACCCGATGGTTGCCGCCGCTCAGGCGCTGAATGCCTCGCGTCAGGCCGTTCAGACGCCCGCCGCACAGGCAGACGCCCCGCGTCCGTCGGCGGACATCATCCCGCTGCGACCGGTCGCGGCTGCCCCGGTCGCGCAACCGGCCGCTCCGCAGCCCGCACCCGTGGGCGTCTCCACCGAGCTGGAGCCTGCCATCATGGCCGGGATCGAGCGGACCGAAGCGCCGGCCGTGGCCGCCCCCGCCCTGGCGGTCAAGGCTGAACCGGTGACGGAACTGCTCGATCGCACCTCACGCCCCAAGGCCTCGCTTCTGTCGTCCATGACGCCGGAAAGCGTGCGTGCGGCGGTGGAGCAGGCGGGCACCGGCCTTGAGCCGCATCGCCTCAGCGCGCCCGAAGGCTATCCCGACGACCTGACGCTGATTTCGGGCATCGGTGCCGATAATGAGCGCGAACTGAATATGCTGGGCATCTATCACTACTGGCAGGTGGCGAGCTGGACGCCGGAACACGTGGCCTGGCTGTCGGCGCGCGTCCATTCGGCGCCGCGTATCGTGCGCGAAAACTGGATGGCACAGGCGGCGCGTCTGGCGGGTCGCGCGGCGTAAGCTGGTGCTCGGCAATAGAGGAAAGCCGGTGGGTTACCCGCCGGCTTTTTTTATTGGCCACGAAAAATCACGAAAAGACGCAGGCGAATATCTCGGCGCGCAGCGCCTGTTCTACGCGATATGCAAAGGCCCTGCTGGCAACGCAACTTCCGCTATTTTTTGTGCTTTTCGTGCTTTTCGTGGCTAAAACCCTATCCTCTCGGCAAACTTAACCCCAGAGACGGGCTAAAGCGGAAGCGGTCGCGGTCATAGGCGTAAAGCTCTGCCGGGCGGCCGCCGGTATCGTCACGCATGATGCCGGTCGGGCGCACAAAACCGGTGCGTTCCAGCGCGCGGCGGAAGTTCTGCTTGTGCAGGGGCAGGC
>NZ_JAIWNX010000029.1 GCF_020217185.1 Asticcacaulis sp. | reverse complement strand
CGCTGATGGCCTCCAGCGAGCGCTGCAATTCCAGCAGCGTAAAGCGTTCGGGCATCAGCTCAAAGATCACCGGACGGTATTTCAGCTTACCCCTCAGTCGCGACAGGCCCGTGGCCAGAATGCGGCGGTGGTCCGACAGCATGGCCGTGCCGCTGCCGCTGGAGGCTTCGGCGCAGCGCGATTCATGGATCAGGCAGGCGCTGTAGAGTAGTTCATAGCGATCCAGCACCCGTTCTTCGTTCCACAGGTCGCTGTCTTCGGGGAAGAGGGTTTCGACGCGCCCGCGCCGCTCAGCGGCCGACTGTTGGTCCGGAGCGGCGTCGCACCAGTCGCGCAGACGCCGACGCAAAGGGGCGACCGCCGCCGGTTCGCCGCGCCGCCAGTCTTCCCACGGAAAGAAGGCGGAATAGGGCTTCCACTGAGCGGACAAGCGCGACTGAAAGGCGCTGTCGGCGGTGAGTGCCAGATAGCCCAGCGAAATAACGCGCTGATCGCTGCCGCCGGGGGGCAGCGAACTCACGCCCTGACGCCCTTCGTCACCAAACGAATAAAGCTGTTCGACATAGCCCGCCGAAAAGCCGGTCTGTTCGGTGACAAAGGCCCGCACGGCCAGATCGAAGGTGCGGTGCGCCTCCGGGCGAAACGGGCCCGACGGCAGGGCCGTGCCGTCGGGCAGGGTCAGGCACAGGACCATCGCCTCATTGTCCTTGATCGCCATAACCACGGCGGACAGTTCGATCGTCAGGCTGACCGGCACAGGAAGTTCCTCCTCACAAACCTTGGCTGAGGGCGTAGAACCTGTCAACGAACTGCGCACGGACTTCGGGGCCCGACAGAGCGGTCAGGTGCAATTCATAGCCTTCGGGCGGGGTGCCGAAAAAGGTGCGGGCTTCGGCGTCGGAAAAGCCGACCAGTTGCATAGCTTCGAAATAGGCGCAGGCGTGATCGGCGCGCTTGATCAGGGCCTTGATGTCCGGTGGCACCACGGCGGGCAGGCCAAAGCGGATATGGATGGCCTGTTCCAGATGATGCTCAAACCGCTTGTAATCGAGGCCAAGCGCCGCCTTGAACGGCGAAATCATGTCACCGATGACGTATTCGGGTGCATCGTGCAACAGGGCCACCAGCCGCCACTGCGTTTCCAGTCCCGGCTTCAGATGGGCGCAGATGTCTTCGACGATCAATGAATGCTGGGCGACCGAAAAGCCATGTTCGCCCGTGGTTTGTCCGTTCCAGCGGGCGACGCGCGACAGGCCGAGCGCTATATCGTCAATCTCAATATCCATGGCCGACGGATCGAGCAGGTCGAGGCGACGCCCGGAAAGCATACGCTGCCAGGCGCGCGGGGCCGGATCGCTGGCGGGGCGTCGGGACGGTGGGGTGCGAGGGGCCATCGGGTTTCACAAAGTGTTGACGGGATACTTGTGTATTGGGGCCATATGCCGCGTGTCCAATCCACGGTGCGAGGCCTATACTTACAGCCATAAGGCGCGTTGCGTCGTGGTTAAATGCTGACCATGCACAAAAAAGGAGGCCCCTCTGATGACTGACTCCCCCCTCACTGCTGGTGGCGCCTGGGCGCGCGTATCGGTGCCGGTATCGGGTGCCACCTCGGAAGAGACGGCGATTGCCATTGCCGCCGATATTGCCCGCGCGTTTGGCGGGCAACTGAGCTTCCTGTTTGCGCCGCCCGATCCGGCCGAACTGGCCCCGTGGCTGGGCGAAGGCTTTATGGGCACGGTGCAGATGGCGGCCATGGACGGGCTGAAATCGGCTGCCGAAGAGGCCGAGGCCGTGGCGCGCGACGCCTATAACGACACGGCCTATGAACACAAACTGTTCCTGCCGCTGAAATCGCCGGTGTGGCAGTGTCTGGCGACGGAAACACGCCTGTCGGACATTGTGGTCTTCGGCGATGAAAGCGCGCGCGGGCGTGGCCTGTTGTCCGAAGCCTTTCAGCAGGTACTGATGGAAGAACGCGCCGGGGTATTTATCGCCCGTCAGCCCTTTGCGGTGGGGGGGACGGCTCTGGTGGCGTGGGATGGCAAGGAGCCGTCGTCACGCGCCGCGCGTCGTGCCGTGCCCCTGTTGAAAAAAGCGTCCAAGGTGGTGGTGGCCGGGGCTCCGGTCGGGGAAAATCCGGCCGATCTGGGCAAGCTGGCGCGCTACTACATGCTGCACGGCCTGAATGTCGAGGTCGATATCCTGCCCAAAAGCAATGATCTGATCAGCACGTTGGTCGAGGCCAATCAGCGGCATCAGGCGCAATATATGGTCGCCGGGGCGTTCGGGCGGTCGCGTCTGCGCGAATTCGCCTTTGGCGGCACGACGCGCGCGCTGTTGCACAACACCAATCTGAACCTGTATATGGCGCATTAATTTTAGCGCCGAAGATAATGAAAAGGCGGCGGAAACCCCGCCACCTTTTTTTATTGGATCTCCTCCGACACCCGTTGCATGAGCGACGCCCATTGCTCCTCTTCGGTGACGAAGACGCGGGCATTGGCGTACCACGGGCAATGGTCGCTCCCCAACTGGGTCCACGAGCCGGGCGTCATGACGAACCAGGTCGGCACGCCGGTCGCCGCGGCGATCTGCGTGCTGGCATTGGCGGGGCCGATGACCACGTCCAGCGCCGCGCACAGGGCACTCAGTTCACCCAGATCGTTCAGCAGGTCGATGGGCGGGGTGAAAAAGCGTGCGCCTTGCGCCTTGGCGGCGATCTGTTCGCTGACCGTCTCGCCATATTGCAGGTTGACGAAGACGAGGTCCTTGCGCCCCAGCAGCGGTGCGAGGGACTCAAAAGGCGGGTAGAAGCGGTCGCGGCGGGAATGGCTGATCAGGCTTTTCCATAGCAGGCCAACCTTCGGGCCGCTGCCCTGTCTGGCCAGTTCGCCTTTCCAGAAGGCGACGCGCGCCGGGTCAGGCACGAACACCGGCGCTTTATTGGCAAAGGCCTCCAGATCGCCGCGCAACAGCGGCAGGAAATCCCCCATCAGCGCCCAGCCGTCCACGCTGTCGCCCGACAGGCCCGGCACGCTGCGGGTAATGACGCCGTCACGGCTTTCGGTGTGATGCGGCAGAACGCGGGCCTTGGGGAAGGCCCGCGCAAACAGCGGCACGAGGCGCTTTTCAACGGCTAAGGTCAAAACCCCGTTGCCCAGCTTTTCGATAATATCCGGCACCAGAGTCCCGAACATGACCTCGTCGCCCAGCCCCTGTTCGGCCAGCAATAACAGACGCTTGCCGGAAATCTCTTCGGGTTTGAGCGGGCCGGCGGGCAGGTCGAAATGTACCTGCTTCGGCGTGCCGGTCATATGGCGCGCTGCATAGGCCTGCCACCCGGCCTTGAGATTGCCGAGCCCTAAATGGGCATAGGCCATGCTCAGTTCGACCGAGCGCAGATTACCGGGCTCGGAGAAGCGATCCAGACACAGTTCCAGCTCCGGCAGGGCCTCGGCCAGCAGACCTTTTTCCATCCACAGGCAGGCGCGGTTGAAGCGCGCCGGCAGGCTGTTGTCCAGCGAGATGGCTTCGTTGAAGAAGATCAGCGCCGTGTCGGCATCGCCCTGCGCCAGCAGGATGGTGCCCAGCGTATCCCACAGGGCGCTTTGCTTCGGATAGTCGCTCAGATAGGCCTGAAGAAGCGTGATGGCCTGATCGAACTTCGACTGCTCGCGCAGCGCCGCGGCATAATAGTTGACGGCCATCAGGTGACCGGGATCACGCTGAACGATCAGGCCGTAAAAGCGTTCGGCCATGTCATAAAGGCCGATGCGGAAGGCCAGTTGCGCCAGATCAGCGGCGATATCGAGCGAATCCGGCTGATGCTTCAGAGCCGTTTGATAGGCGTCGAGGGCCTGCGGAATGCGGTCCTGCCGGTCAAGCGCGGTGGCCAGCGCTTGCCAGGCACCGATATGGTCGGGCACGTGGCGTAAAAGGGCGCGCGCCTGCGTTTCGGCCTCGGCCCAGTCGCGCATCAGAAGGGCGCGCTCAACGCCCTGAAACTGACGGCGTATATCGTCGCTGGACAGGGCCTGCACCGGGGCAGCGACCTCACGGATCAGGGCCTGACGCATCTCCTCAAGCGCAGGCGTCCACTCGCCGGGAGTGGGGGTCAGGAACATTCTGGCGCTACCGTACCACGGGTAATAGTCGGTGCCCATCATGGGCCAGCTATTGGACGGGGAGAGAATCCAGATAGGGGTGCCGACGCTGGCCGCGATATTGCTGGTGGCGTTTGAAGGCCCCATGATCAGGTCCATGGCGGCGCACAGGGCGGCCAGATCGTCCAGATCCTGTTTCAGGTCGATGCCCGGCGGGTTCCAGATGCTCAGGCCTTCGCGTTCGGCCTGACGCAGTTCTTCGCTGACATCGCCGTACTGAAGATTGACGAACACGGCCCCCGGCGTGCGCAGGATGGGGGCCCAGCTTTCGAAGGGGGAATAGTAGCGGTCGCGGCGCGAATGCTGGACAAGGCTTTTCCACAACAGGCCGATCTTGGGCTCAGGCCCCAGCTTGTCCAGCTCGGCCTTCCAGTGGGCGACGCGCGCAGGATCGGGGGTGAGGAAGCTGTTTTGCCGCGGAAAGGCCTGCGCGTTGGGGCGGTAGCGCGGCAGCAGGTCACCCAGCATGACAAAGCCATCATAGGCGCGGCTGGTGTCCATTCCGGGGAAGTGACGTACTGTAATGCCATTGATCTTGCCCGTGCCGTGGGCGATCACCGTCGCCTGCGGGAAGCTGCGCGCATAGAGGGGGACAAGGCGTCTTTCGACGGCCAGAGTCAGGTGTCCGCCCGGCCCCAGCTCAGCCAGAAGGTCGGGCAGCACCGTGCCAAACAGGATCTCGTCGCCCAGCCCCTGCTCGGTGGTGACGAACACCGACTTGCCCGTCAGGGACTGCGACAGATCCAGCGCCGGGACGTCGGTAATATACTTCATGCCTTCAAGGCTATGCAGGCCTTTGCGCGCCGCATAGTAACGATAGCCGGGCATCAGATCGCCCTTGCAGAAATAGCAGAAGGCCATGGCCAGTTCCGCCGCCTCGATCTGGGCGGGCGAGACCATGCGCTTGATGCCGGCCTCAAGGCTGTGGATCGCCGCGTCAATCTCGCCCAGAGCGCCGAGGATCAGGCCGCGATTGTGCCAGGGCTTGGGGTCATCCGGGACGAACTTGACGGCTTCGTCGAAGAAGAGGAGGGCGGTCGGCAGGTCACCCTTGGCATTGACCACCGTGCCCAGCGTGTTCCACAGCGTGCCGTTGGACGGGTCCTTTTCCAGAAATGGCGTCAGGAGCGCAATCGCCTCTTCAAAGCGGCTCACTTCACGCAGGCACGAGGCGAGGTTGTTGGCGACCTCAAAATCGTCCGGGTTTTTGTCGAGCACATAACGGAACAGTTTTTCGGCCTGCGTGTGCATGTCCAGTTGATAGGCCAGGCGGCCCAGATCATTGGCGATGCCGGTATTGTCTTCTTCGAGTTGCAGGGCGGCTTCGAAACAGGTGAAGGCGCTTTTGATGTCGCCGGCCTTTTCGCGGCATACGGCCAGAATATGCCAGGCCGTGCCGCACTTTTCATTGACGCGCAGCGCTTCCAGCGCCTTTTGCGTCGCTCCCTCATAGTCGGATTTCTGGACAAGCAGCAGCGAGTCCTTCAAAAGCGTGAGCAGACGCACCTCGCTGATGTAGCGCGTGGCCTCCATCAGGGCTTCGAGGGCGGCCGAAGACCCGGAATCCCCCAGAATCGTTGAGGCCAGATCGGCCAGAACGTCCTTACCCGGAGGCGTGGCGGCGGCGTTCATCGCGATAGAGCTGACCGTATCGGGCGTGGCGAGAACCTTTGCCGGGCGTATCTCAAGGGCCTCTGCGGCCGCGGTTTCAACAGCCTGATGTTTGATTGGCCACGTTTTTTTGGGCATTGGACTCTCCGCACCCGTCTGTGCCCCACGCTCTGTGCCGCTTTCTGTATGGGGCATTTGACCGAAGGTGAGGACAGATGGTCATGAACGTGCAATCTTATGCGATGATTCGATTAAGATCAGGATAGCGTTACGCCCGTTATATTTGCGGCCGTGCGAAACCGGATATTAACCGTGCGAAGCCTAAGCTGCTGGCCAAAAGGACTCACATGCCGCTCAAACTGTCGCTCAAGCCGGGTGAAAAATTTGTTCTCAACGGTGCCGTCGTGCAGAACGGTGACCGCCGGTGTTCGCTTGTGCTCCAGAACAAGGCCTCGGTGCTGCGTGAAAAAGACATCATGCAGGCCAGCGAGGTCACCTCTCCGTCGCGTCACATCTACTTCCCGGTGATGATGATGTACCTCGATGAGGCGGGGGCGGAAAAATATTACGACGAGTTCCTGACGCGCATGACCGAATTCATGAGCGTCATCGCCAATCCGGCCATTCTGGCGGAGTGTGTGGTGATTTCCAAAGCCATCATGGGGCGCGAATATTACAAGGCCCTGATGGGCTGCCGTAAGCTTATCGAGTACGAAGACGAAAGACTTGGACATGTCTCTACAGGCCTATCAGAAGACGGCTCAGCGGAGTGAAGATCCGCGCCAGACGGAGTATCGTCTGTTCGGTCAGGTTACCCGCGCGCTGATGGAGGCGGCCGAGCTCGACCGGAGCGAGGTTTCCCGTCGCATGGATGCGCTCGACTGGAACCGCCGCCTGTGGTCGGTTCTGGGGACGGATTGCGCCCTGCCGGGCAATGGTCTGCCTGAAACCCTGCGCGCGCAGATCGTGTCCCTGTCGATCTGGGTCAACCGTCATACCTCCGCCGTCATGCGCGGTCAGGAAGAGATCGCGCCGCTGATCGAGGTCAATCGCCTGATCATGCAGGGCTTGATGCCCCGTCAGGACACGGCGCCGGCTGCCGATCCGGCTTTTGTTGGCACGGTGCGGGCGTCACTCGGTTAAAAATTCACCCTGATGCAGATTTTGCCGGGCAGGGCCGGAGGGCAAGGGCGGGAGTCACTGATTCCCGCCTTTTTCAATTTAAAAATATCCATTAAAAACAACGATAAAAATATTTAACGCGACCTTACAGGCTGGCATTTCCATTGCTAGGTAACGGGCAGGCCAAAATGGCTTTGCGGCAAAATTGCCGGTCAAATCCCCGACCAGAATGGAAAGGACGTTATCGATGCCGAATATGTCGATCAATACCAATGCGGGTGCGATGATCGCCCTGCAAAACCTGAACAAAACCAACAACGAACTGCAAACCACGCAAACCCGCATCAATACAGGGTTGAGGGTTGCGAGCGCCAAGGATAACGGGGCGGTTTACGCCATCGCCACCCGCCAGCGCTCGGATGTATCTTCCCTTGGTGCGGTGACGGACTCGCTTGATCGGGCTAAATCGGCTGTCGATGTAGCGATCTCCGCCGGCGAAAGCGTTGCGGATATGTTGACCCAGATGAAGGAGAAGGCACTCGCGGCTTCGGATACGTCCCTGACCACGGTCAGTCGTCAGGCGTTGAACGAAGATTTCAAGGCGCTGCGCGATCAGATTTCGAAAACGGTGAACAATGCGACGTTCAACGGGGTCAATCTGATCAAAAATGGCGCTTCAGCGATTGCTCCTCTGGCTAATGCGGACGGCTCGTCAAAGCTGACCGTAGCGGCGCAGGATCTCAGCCTGACGGGCAGCACGATCACGCTTTCGGCGGGTTCGGCCTTTACTTCGGCGGCGCAGGCAAAGACCATTGCCGATGCCGTGGATGTCTCGATCGCCAATGTGTCTGCGGCGCTTGGCCGTCTGGGGACGTCATCGAAGTCGCTGGATGCGCACGCACAGTTTGTTTCGAAGTTGGTCGACTCGATGGAATCGGGGATCGGCAACCTTGTGGACGCCGATCTGGCCAAGGAAAGTGCGAAGCTTCAGGCCCTGCAAACCAAGCAGCAGCTGGGTGTGCAGGCCTTGTCTATCGCCAATCAGGCTCCGGGTGTCGTTACCCGGCTGTTCCAGTAAGGTCTTTAAAGGCCGGAGTTGCGGGTCCAGGCGGGCCCGGCTCCGGCTTTCTTTTTGCCCAAAACGCGCGCGGCAAAAACTGCCGGACCGGGCAAAAATTGCCGGTAAGCGGCAAAAATTGCCGGGCCATGGGTGTGGTTAAGGCATGTATAACGCTTATATTTCAATTACATGCCTCGATTTTACGTAAGCGGAGGTTTGGCCCGCCGCTTGCAGCCAAAGGGTCAGGCAAAATGCCGCCGGACGACAAAATGTCTCCGGTTCATCTAGAAGAAGGACTAGACCTATGGCGCTCAATAGCGTGAATACCAACAGCGGAGCTATGATTGCTCTGCAAAACCTGAACAAGACCAACGCCGACCTGCAAACGACCCAAACCCGTATCAATACGGGCCAGAAGGTCGCCAGCGCCAAGGACAACGGCGCCGTCTTCGCCATCGCCCAAGGGCAGCGCGCTCAGGTTTCCTCGCTCAACGCGGTTCAGGAATCGCTCTCCCGTAACCAATCTGTCGTCGATGTGGCCATCTCGGCCGGCGAATCCGTTTCCGACATGCTCTCGCAGCTGAAGGAAAAGGCCCTCGCAGCGTCTGACTCCAGCTTGAGCACGGCCAGCCGCACCGCTCTGAACGAAGACTTCAAGGCGATCCGCGACCAGATCGGCAAGACCGTCAACAACGCGACGTTCAACGGCATCAACATCATCAAGCAAGGTGGCTCGGCCCTCTCGGCTCTGGCCAACGACTCCGGTGGTACGCTGACCGTTGCGGCTCAAAACCTGTCTCTGACGGGTCTGGGTATCAACGCGACGACGATCGGCACCAAGGCTACGGCTTCGGCGGCGGTTGCGACCCTCGCGACCAAGATCGACGACGTTTCGGCCAAGCTGGCGAAGCTCGGTACGTCTTCGAAGTCGCTGGCTAACCACGCCAACTTCATCAGCAAGCTGTCTGACTCGATCGAAAACGGGATCGGCAACCTTGTGGATGCCGACCTGGCGAAGGAAAGCGCAAAGCTGCAGGCCCTGCAAACCAAGCAACAGCTTGGCGTTCAGGCCCTGTCGATCGCGAACCAATCGACTTCGACGGTTCTGAGCCTGTTCCGTTAAGGAATGACGGGGGCGGCGTTTCGGCGTCCGCCCCCTTTTTCTCTGATCTGATGTCTGGCTCGGCATCACGGTCATAAACAGAGGGCGCAACGGCGTAAGTCGCCGTGCGTAATACAGGAGATGATTACGAATGCAGTAACCCCGCCCGCCGTCACCGACCCCACTCAGGTTAAGCCCGTGGAGCCGGTCAAGCCCGTTCAGGAAGTCGCTCCGGCGACCTCGGGCAGCCAGACGGAAAACGGTTTGTCGAATCATGACCGGGCGCAGTCCCAACCGGCCTATATGCTCAAACTGACGATAGATAAGGACCCGGACAGCGGTGAGTTCATCTATCGCGCGATTGATCGCTATACAGGCGAGGTGGTCCGCCAGTTCCCGCAAAAGGAGCTGCTGGAAATGCAAAAATCGAGAAGTTACAAGGCGGGAAGCATCGTCAGGACCGATATCTGACGTCTTTTTCCGGTTTGTGAGCTGTGATATTTACCGCGTACCTGGCAGGGTCGCGGATAAAGGCGTTTGCATGAATTAACCTTTTGGTTACCATGTTCGTTAAGACTTCTGAGTCGTAGCGTATATGGAGAATCCTCATGCCGACGGTAAGCGTCAATACCAACAAGACTGCCATGACGGCGTTGCAGAATCTGAATGCAACGACCCGCAAACTGGAATCGACGCAAACCAAGATCTCCACAGGCCTTGAGGTGTCCAGCGCCAAGGACAATGCGGCGCTGTATTCGATCGCGCAGGGGCAGCGCGCTGACCTTAGCTCGCTCAGTGCGGTGAAAAACTCGCTCAACCGCGCCACATCGGTCGCTGACGTGACGCTGGCGGCCGGGGAATCGGTCTCCGACCTTCTGGTGCAGATGCGCGACAAGGTCGTTTCGGCCATGGACCCGTCGCTTTCGACGGCCTCGCGAA
>NZ_JAIWNX010000028.1 GCF_020217185.1 Asticcacaulis sp. | reverse complement strand
ACGCTCTGAATGGTGATTTCCGCGAACTTCTCCGTCAGATCAGCCATGCCGTAGCCAATTCGTCTTTCGATGGCACCAACCTGCTTAACGGCACGATCACGAATGGCATTAAATTTATAGATAATGCCGATGGCAGCTCGGTCGTAACCCTCTCGTCGCGCAATTTCAGTCTTGGGGGCACGATCATTACCCTGTCGGCGGCGGCCAATGTGCTGACCCTGACCCGGGCGACATCGGCTCTGGCCCGTCTGGATGCCTCGATCAATAACGTTAATGCCAGCCTTGCCGCACTGGGTTCGGAAGCCAAGCAGATCGAGGGGCGTCAAAACTTCGTCGCCAAACTCTCCGGCGCTATCGAAGTCGGTATCGGTAACCTGGTTGATGCCGATCTGGCCAAGGAAAGTGCCCGCTTGCAGGCCCTTCAGGTGCAGCAACAGCTGGGCACGCAGGCCCTGTCGATTGCCAACCAGTCGCCGCAGGCCATCCTCCGACTCTTCCAGTAGGCGCTTACTTTAGGCAGTCTGAGCAAACCCGCCGGCATCCGGCGGGTTTTTTCTTCAAGCCGCCATTGAGGCGGCGGCCAAGGTGGCGAAGCCACCGCCCGGCGAGGGGCTAAACAAAAGCGAGATCATTATGTTTCTATGAGAAATCATAATGATCTCACCCTTTTTGCTGCGGGTTAACGCTTCTTAAGCTTTGATCTGTGACAATGGCCCTTATGACCGTGTCGTTCGATACCAGCCTGTTGACGAGTTATTTCAACTCGAAGACCCGTGCCACTTCCGGTACGGCCAATACGGCTGCGCAGACGACGGCGACCAGCCCTACGGGCACTACGCGCGCGCCAACCGCGCCGTGGGAAAAGGGCGGCACGCCCGACGACACTCTGGTCAAGAACATACTGGCGGGTAAGAGCTTTATTCGCGAATCGGCGGTCAATCTCGATCTGGCTGGCGCATCTACCGACTACAAAAAGCTCTACACCCTCTATACCGGACTGAACTCCCTGCGCGCCGTGGCGGCCAAGGCACAGTCGATTCTGACGGGGAGCAATCCTGACTCGATCAGCAACAAGACGGAACTCAATACGCTGCGCCGTCGATTCGATTCCGGCATCGGCGAGGTCAGCACCTACGTCAAGGATGCGGATTACGAGCATCTGGACCTTGTGCAGGGGACCATTACCGACAAGCTGAAATCGACCGTGGGCATCGCCCGCACCGATACGGCCTATTTCGCCAAGGACATCCATTCGGGCACGGCGACCAGTGAGGTCGAGGCCTTCAAGGGCGATGTGGCCTTTGACATTTCGGTCAAGCGGACGGGGACGACGGACCCGATCAATGTTCATATCGACCTTGCGGAAATGGGTAGTGAAACCCGCTCGATGTCGAGCGTCGTCACCTATATCAACGACAAGCTGAAAGCGGCGGGGCTTTCGACCAAGTTCGCCGTGCAGCGGACGGCGGGCGGTGACAAGACGGTTGAGGTGAATGGCAAGACGGTCAAGGTTGGCACCAATCCCGACACGTTTTCCTTGAAGATACAGGGCGACTCTACGGAGGCCCTTACCTTTAGTGCCGCGCCCACCGGGGACTCGGTTTTTGTCGTGCAGAAGACGGGCGATACCGACAAGACCACGAAATACAACAAGGAAACCAAAAAGTTCGAGACCGTCACGCCCAAGCAGACCACCGGCATGGTGAAGTTCAGCACGGGTGGCGATACGGTGTCGGCACCCGGCGATACCTTCTGGACGGCGGGCCGCAGCGTCCAGAACGACCTTGAAGGCGCGATCAAGACCGTGCATCAGACGGTTTCCGGGCCGGATGGCTCGGTCTATGTGCTGGCCGATGTCGATGGCACCACGGAGGGTCAGACGATCAAGGGCACGCAGGACGTCGCCCTGATCAAGTACGATTCGGCCGGTAATGTCGTCTATGCCCGCACCCTGGGCGCGGCCGACAGTGCCACCGGCTACGCGCTGAGCGTCGGCGATGATGGCAAGGTCGCCATTGCCGGGTCGGTGACCGGTACGCTTTCGACCGTTACCACCACGACCTCAAGCTACACGGTGGATGGCAAGACCTTCACCACGACCTCGACCAAGGAAGACAGCGGGACGTCCGGCACGAACAAGACGGTTGCCGACAGTTTTGTCACCGTGTTTGATTCTGCCGGTCAGGAAATGTGGACCAAGCGCTTTGGGTCCACCGATGAAGATGCCGCTCTGGCGGTGACCTTCGGGTCGGATGGCTCGGTTCAGGTGGCCGGCAAGACGCGTAGCGTCATGCAGGGCGGAGTCGGTTCGGCGGGTGGCTGGGACGCCTATATCCGCAGTTTTGATTCGACCGGAAAGGCGACCGCCACGGTGCAATATGGTACCTCCGGCACGGATCAGGCCAGCGCGATCAAGGTCGATGGCAATACGCTCTACGCCGCCGGTGTGGAAGACGGCAATATCGTCCTGCGCGCCTATGATATCAGCGACCCGGCCAAGCCAACCCTGACGGGCACCCGCAATCTGGGCGGTCTGGGGGGCGGGCAGATCGGCGCCATCGACGTCTATAACGGCAAGGTCTATGTCGGTGGTTCGACCGGCAATGACAGTATTCTGGGCGGCGGATCGGGCAGCACCGCTTTCCACGGGCATTCCGACGCCTTTGCCGCCACCGTCTCGACGGATTTCGCCTCCACCGCTGGCGATAAGGTCGTCTATTATGGCGGGGCAGGGGAAGAAAAGAACGTCAAGGTGCAGTTCACCGACGGCAAGGTTTACTTCGCCGGGCAGACCGAAGGCGAGATCGACGGCACGACGAAGATCGGCGAAGCCGACGCCTATCTGGCGCGCATGGACGTGGCAAGTGGCGCGGTCGAATGGAGCCAGCGCTATTCGGGCAAGGACGGTGAGGTCGATCCGCAGGCCATGGCTGTCACGACCAATGGGGCCTCGGTGCTGGACAAGCTGGGCCTGCCCAGCGGCACGATCGAGTATAAGGATTCGACGCTCCTGACCTCAGGGACTTCGGTGCGGGCCGGGGACTCCTTCTATCTGCGCGATGCCGGTGGCTCGCAGAAAAAGATTATGATCGAGGCCAATGACACGCTGGACACGCTGGCCAAAAAGATCCAGCGCGCGGCGGGGTACAAGCTCAAGGTGACGGTGGCCAAGGTGACCGGCAAGGCCGAGTCGCAACTGGTTATCGAGCCGCAGAACAAGACCAGCCAGATGGAAATTGTCAAGGGTCCGGCGGGCAAGGACGCGCTCGAAGGGCTGGGGCTGACCGAAGGTCTGGTCCGCACGGCGGAGGACACCTCCTCTTCGTCTTCCTCGAAAAAGACAAAGACGGATACCGAAAAGCTGTTTGGCCTGAAGTTCAATGCCGACGTCAATCTGAACTCGGAGGAAAGCATCGCGGCGGCGATCAAGACGCTGGACGATGCCCTGAAAAACGTCCGTTCCGCCTATCGTTACCTGCGCTATGGCGAAGATACGACCTCATCGGACGACAGCAAGAAGAAGACCAGTTCAGCCGGTTCGGCCGCCTACTGGAATGCCCAGGCTTCCAACTATTCTGCGGCGCTCTCCCGCTTGACAGGCGGCGCATAAACAGGCCTTTAGGGGGAGATGAACTCACCTCCGAGGGGATGGATTATGGCGCTGAATCGGAAGCAGACGATCTGGCTGGCGGGTGCAGGCGGGGCCCTGTTGCTGGCGGTGCTGATCGGATGGGCGATCTCCAGTTCGCAAAAAGAATCGCCGCGCATGAATACCGAAGGTCCGGGCCTTGTCCTCGACATCGACGATGCGCCGACCCTCGACGCCAAGAAGACGCTGCGCTGCTTCGTCAATGGGGAATTTGTGGGGCAACTGACCATCGCCGACTGCGCCAAAAAGAACGGCGTGGCCGCCAATGCGCTGGATGTCGGCGTGGATGAAAGCGGCGAAATGACTGCCGCTCCGACCGCCTCTCTGGCCCCGCCGCCCGTCATTTCCGCCGACAAGGTGGCGCCTGTGGTCGTCGATTCGGGTGAGCCCGTGGCCGCAACCGCCCCGACCACGGGTCCGTCAGGGGCCTGTCTGCGCTTTGCCGGTAACGAGTGGACGCGTCTGTCGGACGGTATTTCGCTGAACGCCTGCGCGACCCTGCTGTTTGACGGTCGCTGCGAACGTCCGGGTTCGGCCTCCTATGGCCGCTGGGGCAGCCAGACCCTGCGCCTTGTGCCCAAGCGCGTTGAAATTTCGGATGATAACAAGACCTTCCGTACCCTGCTCGAACAGGGTCAGGGCTGCTCAGTAAAGTAAGGAGCCACTCATGGCGATGAAACCTGTTCTGTGGCTTGTCGCCGGGGCCGCCTGTCTGGCGCTGGCCGGGTGCGAAAAGACGGCCGTCGAAGCGCCCGATGCGAAGAATGTCTGCTTCCACATCGGCTTTCTCAAGGATCAGCCGCCAAAGTTCAACGTCATCAAAAAGGACGTGCCGTCGCTGGAATATTGCGCCGCGCATCTCGACGCCCTGCGCATCAAGTTCCTCAGCATGGGGTCGCCGCGCAAGGAGATCGTCGGGGTCTATAACGGCACCTTCCTGTGGTCCACGCCGCGGGGCATTCGCATTTCCAAGCATTTTGAAGGCCCGGCCATGCCCTTCCTGACCAAGGCCCCGGACGGGCGTCTGGTCATCCCCAGCGCCTTTGAGGTGCCGCGCGACCGCAATTTCTCGGAGCCGCAGACCCTGCCGGACAATCTGCCTGAAAAGAAATAAGGGCTCTCGCGCAGCGCGAAAAGATGTGAACAAAACGTTAACATCGACTTGGCAAGCGGCGTTTTGCCGCCTATGCTCAGGCCTCAGCAATTAATGTGTCCGCCGAATCGCGGGCAGAACGGAAGGCGCAGCGCATGGCGGGCTCGGTCAACAAGGTCATTATTATCGGCAATCTGGGTAAGGACCCGGAAATCCGCACGCTCAATTCGGGGGAGCGCGTCGCCAATCTGACGGTGGCCACCTCGGAACAGTGGCGCGACAAGATGACGGGCGAGCGCAAGGAAAAGACCGAGTGGCACCGCGTCGTGATCTTCAATGACAACCTGGCCAAGATCGCCGAGCAGTATCTGCGCAAGGGCTCGACCGTCTATCTCGAAGGCTCGCTGCAAACCCGCAAGTGGACCGATCAGCAGGGTGTCGAAAAGTACACCACTGAAATCGTGCTGCAACGCTTCAACGGCAATCTGACGCTGCTGGGCGGCCGTGGCGACAGCGGCGGCGGGTCGTCTTCTTCTGGCGGCTATGATCAGGGCGGCGGCTATGGCGGCGGTTTTGATGATGGCGGCTACGGGGCCCCAGCCTCTTCGGGCCCGAAGGCTCAAGGCTCCGGCCCCAAGCAGAACTTCGATCTGGACGACGAAATTCCGTTTTAAATCCTGTAAATTCGAACCCAAGGCCTGCGGTCAAACCGCAGGCTTTTTTGTGGGCGTTTCAGGCCGGTCCGCACGCAAAATAAATGTTAACAGGCGGGCTCTGAATTCCCCTAAAACGCCTTCCGGATTTGGGGATTAGTCGCAAAAGTGCTACGGTGCGCGTTAACCAGTGCGCCGACGTGTGATTCCCGTCGAGCGCCTGGAGCGCATACCAAAAAGTGTGAAACGGTTTTTGGGCTCACATGCGCGACCAAACAAAATGTTAGATTGGGGTTCGATTCAACCTGAACGAAACCCAATCTTGACTATGCAATGAAACGGGCTTCATGACCGATACTCCTGCTACCGGCCTGCCGACGCCGCACGGCATTTCGCACGTCACCATCGAGGATGAACTCAAGCGTTCCTATCTCGACTACGCCATGAGCGTGATCGTTTCGCGCGCCCTGCCGGATGCGCGCGACGGCCTGAAGCCCGTGCATCGGCGCATCGTCTATGCCATGTACGAAGAGGGCCGTACCCACGACAAGAAGTACGTCAAGTCGGCCAATATCGTCGGCGACGTGATGGGCCGCTACCACCCGCACGGCGATGGTGCCATCTATGACGCGCTGGTGCGGATGGCGCAGCCGTTTTCGATGCGCCTGCTGCTGGTCGATGGTCAGGGCAATTTCGGCTCGGTCGATGGCGATCCGCCGGCGGCCATGCGTTACACCGAAAGCCGTATGACGCGCGCGGCGGAGTCGCTGATCGCCGATATCGACAAAAACACGGTCGATTTCAACGACAACTACGACGGTGCGCGCCAGGAACCGTCGGTTCTGCCGTCGCGCATCCCGAACCTGCTGGTCAATGGGGCCGGCGGCATTGCGGTCGGTATGGCGACCAATATCCCGCCGCACAATCTGGGCGAAATCATCGAGGCCTGTTTGGCCATGCTCGATGACCCGCAGGTGAGCGCCGAAACCCTGCTGGGCATCGTACCCGGTCCGGACTTCCCGACGGGTGGTGAAATCCTTGGCCGTTCCGGCGCGCGTCAGGCGCTGCTGACCGGTCGCGGCTCGGTCATTATGCGCGGCAAGGCCTCGGTCGAAACCATCCGCAAGGACCGCGAAGCCATTATCATCACCGAACTGCCCTATCAGGTGAACAAGGCGACCCTGATCGAGCATATTGCGGAAATGGTGCGCGAAAAGCGCATCGAAGGCATCTCCGATATCCGCGACGAATCCGACCGTCAGGGGATGCGCGTGGTAGTCGAGCTGAAGCGCGACGCCTCCGGCGATGTCATTCTCAATCAGCTTTACCGCTATTCGGCCCTGCAAACGAGCTTCGGCGTCAATATGCTGGCGCTCAACCACGGCCGCCCGCAGCAGATGGGCCTGCGTAAGTTGCTGGAAATCTTCCTCGATTTCCGCGAAGAGGTGGTGGTCCGCCGCACCCGCTTTGAACTGAACAAGGCGCGTGACCGGGGCCACGTGCTGGTCGGTCTGGCCATAGCGGTGGCCAATATCGACGAAATTATCCACATCATCCGTTCCTCGGTCGATCCGACCGAAGCCCGTGAACGCCTGACGGCGCGCAACTGGCCCGCCGGGGACATGTCGCCGCTGATCGAGCTGATCGCTGATCCGCGCTCGATCGTCTTTGAAGGCGGTGAGGTGCGGCTGACCGAAGAACAGGCGCGCGCAATTCTGGCCCTGACCCTGTCGCGTCTGACCGGTCTGGGCCGCGATGAAATCTTCGGTGAAGCCCGCACCCTGGCGGCCTCTATCGCCGAATATCTCGCCATCCTGTCGTCGCGCGAACGCATCCTCGGAATCGTGCGCGAGGAGCTTGAAGAGGTGAAAGCCCTCTATGCGGAGCCGCGCCGCAGCCTGATCGTCGATGGCGAAGCCGATATCGAGGACGAAGACCTGATCCCGCGTGAGGACATGGTGGTGACCGTGACCCATTCGGGCTACGTCAAGCGCACCCCGCTCAGCGCCTATCGTACCCAACACCGCGGCGGCAAGGGCCGCTCGGGCATGGCGATGAAGGACGAAGACGCCATCACCGGCATCTATGCGGCTTCGACGCACCAGCCGATGCTGTTCTTCTCCTCAACGGGTAAGGCCTATAAGCTGAAGGTATGGCGTCTGCCGCTCGGCAATCCGCAATCCAAGGGCAAGGCCTTCGTCAACCTGCTGCCGCTGGACAAGCACGAGACGGTGACCAACATCCTGACCCTGCCGGAGGATGAAGCTACCTGGGATCGTCTGGATATCGTGTTTGCCACGCGCTCCGGCGACGTGCGCCGCAACAAGCTGTCGGACTTCGTCAACGTCAACCGCGCCGGCAAGATCGCCATGAAGCTGGAAGAGGGTGACGCCATTGTCGGCGTGGCCCTGTGCACCGAGGATCAGGACGTGCTCTTGTCCACGGCGTCAGGCCGTTCGATCCGCTTCGCCGTCGATGAGGTGCGCGTGTTCAAGGGCCGCGACTCTACCGGCGTGCGCGGCGTGCGTCTGGGTGAGGACGACACAGTTATCTCCATGGCCATACTGCGCCGCGTTGAGGCCACGCCGGCCGAACGCGCCGCCTATCTGAAGCACGCGGCTTCGCTGCGTGCGGCGGTATCGGGCGAAGGCGAAGAGGCGACGGCGGTGGTCGAAGACGAGGCCGAAGAGGGCGCGGAAGACGCGTCGCTGAGCGTCGAGCGCATCGCCGAACTGGGCGCGGCCGAAGAGTTCATTCTCACCATCGCCGATACGGGCTTTGGCAAGCGGACCTCGTCCTACGACTATCGCCGCACCGGTCGCGGCGGTCAGGGCATTGTCGCCATCGACCTGTCGAAGCGCGGCGGCAAGCTGGTCGCCTCCTTCCCGGTCGAAGACACCGATCAGCTTCTGCTGGTCACCGATGGCGGGCAACTGATCCGCACGCCGGTGTCGCAGATCCGCGTGGCGGGCCGCAATACGCAGGGCGTGACCATCTTCCGCACCTCAGGTGAGAAGGTCGTCTCGGTCGAGCGCCTGGCCGAAACCGCCGAAGAGGACGGCCCGGATGAGGCTGAGCTTGCCAGCGGGGGCGATGCCGGATAAGGCTGACCCATTACTGAATAAGGAGCCACGTCAGATGGCCAAAAGGATAGGGCTCTACCCCGGAACCTTCGACCCGATCACCAACGGACACTCGGACATTATCGGCCGGGCCGTTAAGCTGGTCGATCATCTGGTGATCGGTGTGGCGCGCAATACGGGCAAGGCACCGGTCTTCACGCTGGATGAGCGGGTTGAGATGTTGCGCGAAAGCTGCGCTCCGTTCGCCGATCGCGTCGAGGTCTTGCCCTTCGACAGCCTTTTGATGCACTTTGCCGAGGAACTTGGGGCGTCTGTCATCATTCGCGGCTTGCGCGCGGTGGCCGATTTCGAATACGAGTTTCAGATGACGGCGATGAACCAGCAGATGAACCGTGAGATCGAGACGGTGTTTCTGATGGCCGATCCCCGGCATCAGGCGATTGCGTCCCGATTGGTCAAAGAAATAGCCCAATTGGGCGGCAATATCGCGCCGTTCGTTTCAAAAAGCGTCGCTGAGCGGCTCTTGGCTAAGGTTGGAAAAGAGTAATGACGTTTAAGATGGGGGCTGCGCGCGCGGCAGGTCTGGCAATCGCCGCAACGCTTCTGGCCGGTACCGCGGTGGCAGCGACGCCGGGCTATCGTCCGGTCGATGCCGACAATACGCTGGTGATCGACACGAACAAAGGCCGTGTCATCGTTGAAATGTATCCCGAACTGGCCCCGCAGCACGTTGAGCGCATGAAGACGCTGACGCGGCAGGGCTTCTATAACGGGCTGAAATTCCACCGCGTCATCGAAGGCTTCATGGCCCAAACCGGCGACCCCAAGGGCACGGGTGAGGGCAATTCCGAGTTGCCGAATGTGCCGGCCGAATTCATCATCCGCCGTGACACGACGCTCGATATCACGCCGCTGACGACCGAGCGCGGTATCCTGACCGGTTACGTCAAGGCCCTGCCGGTGCAGTCGCAGGTCAACGACCTGATGGCTATAACCAAGGACAGCAAGGTTGAAACCTGGGGGCTTTACTGCGCGGGAACGCTGGGGATGGCCCGGGCCGGGGATGTCAACTCGGCCAACAGCCAGTTCTTCCTGATGCGCTCCTATACGGACGCACTGGAGCGTAAATATACGGCCTTTGGCATGACGCTGGTGGGGCTGGATGTGGTGCGCAAGCTGAAGCTGGGTGAGCCGCCGGTCGATCCGGATGTGATGACCAAGGTGCAGGTGCTCGCCGACATGCCCGAAGCCGAGCGTCCGAAGGTTGAGGTGATGGACACCCATTCGTCTGAATTTGCCGCCCTGGTCGAAGCCAAGCGCAAGGCCAGTCCCGCAGGCCTTACCGGCTGCGATGTGCCGGTTCCGGTCAAGGTGAACTAAACCGCATAACCTGTTGAAATAAAAAGGCCTCCCCTCCGGGAGGCCTTTTTATTCTTAAGGCTTCTCGCTTTCCAGCTTGGCCGTCGGGGTGGCGCAGCCCTTGAGCACATCGTCCCCGAAATTGACCTCGGCGGTCAGCGGA
>NZ_JAIWNX010000027.1 GCF_020217185.1 Asticcacaulis sp. | reverse complement strand
TAGACGCGGTCGCTCATGCCGTCCGAACAGGTCTGGGCAATCAGGGTCAGGCTGATTTCATTCGACAATAACTCAGCGCGCTTGGGCCCGCTCTTGTCCTTGTTGATCTCAAACAGATGGCGCGGAAAGACCTGCGCGTCATCGCCGGGCCGTTCAAAGGTGACATCGCGTTCGGTCAGGCTGAGCGACCAGAAGGGCTCGGTGCCGATTACGCTTAGCGGCGCATTGAGATCGACGCCGGCCAGAGAATCGACCTGAGTCGATTCCGGCTCTGGTGGTTTTTCGATCTTTGGCCCGCAGGCGGCGAGGGCAAGCAGGGACGCAAGCGCGATCGGGCGCAAGGCAGACAGCCGCATCAGTCCTCGTCCTTCTTGTTCTTCTTGTCTTTTTTATCCTTCTTTTTGTCGTCGCCGTCAGGGATGGCCGCGCCCACGACCTTCCCTGTGGTGCCTATGACCGCTCCCGTTACCCCCACGGCGGTGCCGACCGCCGCGCCGGTGACGGCTACGGCTGTACAGCCCTGAAGCAGAAGGGGAAACCCGATCAGGGCCGTGAGGGTAAGGAGCGGTTTCAAGCGCATCTAGGCAGCATCCAGAAGAAGAATTTCGGCGTCTTCGAGCGCTTCGAAGGTCAGCTCATCTTCGTCGATGATGGCCGCCCCGTCGCGCGCGTTCAGCTCAAGGCCGTTAAGCTTAACACGTCCGGCGGCTAAGACCACGTAAACATGACGGCCTTTTTGCGGCGCGTAGGTTTCCGACTGGCCGCTGAGGAGCGTCGCCCCCAGAAGACGGGCCGGGGTGTTGATCTTCAGCGCCTCGGCATCGTCATCAAAACCGGACGCCAGCGCCACGAACTTGCCCGCCCGGTCGCTTTTCGGGAAGGGCTTGGCCCCCCAGCGCGGGGCGTGACCGCGTTTGTCGGGGATGACCCAGATCTGGAAGATCTTGGTCAGCACGTCCTCGACATTATATTCGGCGTGACGGATGCCGGTTCCGGCCGACATCACCTGAACATCGCCGGCTTCGGTGCGGCCTCGATTGCCCAGATTGTCTTCGTGGGTGATGGCGCCTTCGCGAACATAGGTGATGATTTCCATGTCGGCGTGGGGGTGCGGCGGAAAGCCCGACTTCGAGTCGATTTCGTCGTCATTCCACACGCGGATCGACCCCCACCCCATGTTGTTGGGGTCGTAATAGTCGGCAAACGAAAAGTGGTGACGGGCGTTCAGCCAGCCGTGTTTGGCGTTATAGAGCTTTTCAAAGGGGCGATGCTGGATCATGGCGTAGGCCTTTCGCAATAAAGGGTGTTGTTGAGCGTCAATATAGGCGGATGCAGCGTTGCGCATAGAGGGTGAATTGAAAACGCTTCGTTGCTAAAATTGCAACTCAGGCCTTGAATTAGGGCTGTTGTCTGTCGCTCGCTTGCGGCAGTATGCTGCAAGCGGGAGGCGAGATTTGGACAAGGCGCTCATCTACGGACAGGCTCTGGCGCAGCTACGGATGCGGGCGCGCCTGTCGCAGGACAAGGCGGCGGAGGCCGCCGGTACGTCGCAACCCACCTGGGCGCGCTATGAAAGCGGCGACAGCCGGGCCTTTCTCGACCGTCTGGCCGTACGCGCGAAAGTCGTGCGGGCGCTGGGCTTTACGCTGCGCGATCTGGAGGCCGAGGCGGAATTGCTGGCGACCGATATGCCTTACGCGACCCAAGAGGGGACGCAGGGGTTTGCGGCGGGACTTGCGGCTTCGGGGGGCGTCGATCTGGCGCCGTTCCATCGGCCCGGTCTGCAACAGGTGCGTATTCAGACGGACGACCTGAGCCCCTATCTGCGCGTGGGCAGCCTCGCCATCTATGACACCGAGCGTTTACCGCAGCCGGGGGAGGGGGTGATCATCCGCCTGCGCGATGGGCGCAGCCTCCCGCGCTTTTATCTGCGGCAGGCGGCTGAGCTGTGGGTTGAGTATTGGGTGGCCGAAGGTGATGCACACCGGCGGGTGACGCAAGGCCTGAATATGGCTGATATTACAGGGGTTTACCCCATTGTTCTGCGTGGCGAGCCTGATTGAATCGCATCAAACGCATAAAATGAATTGACAATCTGGGCGTGTGTCGGCATTCTCCTTCTTGCAAGAGGGGAGACGTTATGCGCGAGACAGGTCATCCGGTTGATGTGGCGGTAGGGCAGAATATCCGCCTGATCCGCAAGGCGCGTGGCCTGACGCAGGAAAATCTGGCGGCGGGTTTGGGCGTCACCTTTCAGCAGCTACAGAAGTACGAAAAGGCTGCCAACCGAGTCAGTTGCTCCATGCTGATCCGCATTTGTGAGCAGTTGGGGGCGCACCCGATGGATATATTGCCGCCGGTAAATGGTGTCGCGCATCCGCTGACGGATACGCCCTGGTATCGCGACGCGCAGATCGTGCATCTGGCGCAGCCGCGCCTGTTGCCGGAACTGCGCCGCCTCAGCCGCGCGCAACTGCACACGCTTTTGCTGGCGGCGCGGGCGTTTGCCTGACGTCGGCTTCGAAAAAGTGGGGTTTAGAGCGCATTCCGAAAAGTGTGCAACGGTTTTGGCTTCGCCGAACTCCGTTTCGGAATCAAATGCGCGACCAAACAAAAGGTTAGAGCGGAATTTGGCTGAGCCGAACTTCGTTTCGATTCAACCTGAACGAAATCCGCTCTAAGCCGCCAGCGCCTTGTTGAGAGCATCGACCAAGCGCACATCGTCCGGGGCAACGTCCGGAGAAAAGCGCGCCACGACCTTACCGTCACGGCCCACGACGAACTTCTCGAAATTCCACAGGATTTCGCCGCGCGGGGTCGGCGGGAAGCCATAACCGGCAAACTTTTCGCGCATCAGTTCGGCACCTGCGGCGTCGGGTAAAGCTTCGGTGAGGGCCGCATAGAGCGGGTGTTTGTCCGGTCCGGCCACGCTGATTTTGGAAAACAGCGGGAAGGACACGTCGAACGCCGTCTGGCAAAAGCTGGCGATCTCCTGATCCGTGCCCGGCTCCTGCCCCATGAAGTTGTTGGCGGGAAAGCCGAGGATTTCCAGACCCTGCGCCTGCTTGTCGCGGTAGAGAGCCTCCAGCGCCTCGTATTGCGGGGTCAGGCCGCATTTCGAGGCGACATTGACGACCAGCAACACCTTACCGGCATAGTCACCCAGCGACGTTTGCGTCCCATCAATCCGCTTCAGCGGGATATCGTACAGTGCGCCCATCAAATCCTCCATATATTGAGAAGGATAGGCGATCCCTCCGGCCATGCAAACGAAAATCCATCTTGATCACAGACCGTTGAGCGCGTCCTACGCGGCCGAGGCCCGCGCCGTCGAGAGTGTCGGCGCAAACTGGCTCAGGTGGTATTTCAGATAGTCGCACAGGGTCAGGGCGTAGATGTTGAGATTGGCCATCGGCGTGCGCGTGCGCAGGAAGCGCTCGCACAGGCTCAGCATGTCGAGATAGAGCCGGTTCTGGAACTGGATATAGTCGATATCGAAATGCGCGGCCTCGCTCAGTTGCAGGGCGTCGATCTCGTCCTGCTGTTCAGGTGAGGGCAGGTAGTCCGGCGTCAGCGACGACCCGGCCTTTTCCAGCGCCGTCAGCAGGGCCTCGTTCAGCCACACATGGCTTTCACCCATATGGCGGGCATAGGCGCGAATATCAGCGCACTCTGAACGCAGGGAGGCCGTGCGGTGGACCTGAATGGCGACGGCGTTCAGGCGCGAGACGAGGCCTACGAATATATCGACAATGTTCGGCACCGACGCCGCGGACAGGCTAGAGCGCGGGGCACGGCGAAGCGGCAAGGCGTTGTTTGGGCGACGGGCAGACAGCAGATGCGGGGTCATGAACCTCTCCCCTATGAAAAAACGATACAGTGTCTGCTTTTTTGAAGAGGGCCGTCGGCGTCTGTTCATCAGCCGTCCGCCAGCCCTGACCATCATGATTTAGGGGCATGGCGTTCGGCCATTGAGCGTTCAGAAAGAAGATGCGCCGACTTTCCGGCGCAATCGTGGCGTTAAACCGTTCGGATTGGGGCGCTTTTTGCGATCTGTTGATCCGTGATCGGGATATTCGTCTATTTTGCAGACTTAGCGTTGAACGCGATAAGAATGACATGGGCTGCGCATTAGAGGTGATAAGACGACCGTAAATCCAGGGCTGTAAGCGCAATGGTTCGGCCGAGTAACGTGCATTATGGATCGAATTTGATTGAAGTTGAGCTTTTGGGACGTTAAAAGGTCTTACCAATAAAATTATTAGGTCTGATAAGGATTGCAGGAGGGAGAGTGGTCATGCGTTGGGTTTCCACCATTTTGGCGGTATTGGCCCTGTTTGCCCTACCGGCGGCAGCGCAGGATGTGCGGCCGGCCTACCTTTTGACGGGGGCGGCGTATCGTGAGGTTCAGGACCTGTCAGGGCCCTGGACCTATTCCAGGGACCTCTATCGCACGGGTCTGACGGATATCAATGGCTGGGTGGCCAAGTCACGGATGCAGCGTTACCGCGATGTGGATGTGGCCGCCGAAGAGGCCAAAGGTGGGGCGACCTTCTTTGAATTTGACCTTGATCGTGGTCCGCAAATGGCGATACCCGGCGCATGGAATGCTGCCGAACCCGAACTGCGCTATTATGACGGGCTGATCTGGTTTCAGCGCAAGTTTACCCCCAAAGTGTTTGACGGGAAACGCGCTTTTCTGCGGTTCGAAGCGGTCAACTACAAGGCCTATGTCTATCTGAACGGCAAGGAAATTGGCCGCCACGAAGGCGGTTTCACGCCGTTCGTTATCGAGGTCACGCACGCCCTGCGCGCCGGTGAAAACCGCCTCAGCGTCGGTGTGGATTCCACCCATGACGCTCAGTCCATTCCGACGGCGATCACCGACTGGGACCTCTACGGCGGCATTACGCGTCCTGTGAAGCTGATCTATACGCCAGAAACCTTTGTCGATGACGCCACCCTGACCCTGACGCCGGAGGGGCGTCTGAAAGGTATGGCGCAACTGAACGGCCCCCGCGCCGCCGGGCAAGTCGTTACGCTGAACATTGCGGGACTGAAAGCCACGGTATCTGCGACGACGGATAGCAACGGTCAGGCCGTGTTTGATCTGAAAGCGCCGCGCGCACTGAAACTCTGGTCGCCGGAGACGCCCGTCCTCTATGAGGTGAGCTTCTCAACCGTTGATGACAAGCTGAGCGACCGGATTGGCTTTCGCACCATCACGGTCAAAGGCCACCAGATACTGTTGAACGGAAAGCTCATTTTTCTCAAAGGCGTTTCACTGCACGAAGAAGAATTCGGCAGCCATCCGGCACGCAATATGACGGAAGCGGCGTCACGTGCCCTTTTGTCCGAGATCAAATACGGCCTGCACGGCAACTATGTACGCCTGTCGCACTATCCGCATTCGGAGACGACCCTGCGTCTGGCCGACGAAATGGGGCTGCTGGTGTGGAGCGAAATCCCGGTCTATTGGACGGTCGATTGGGAAAACCCCGCGGTGTTGCAAAAGGCGCTGAGGATGCAGGCGGAGACGGTTTTCAGGGATCGCAACCGGGCCTCGGTCATCCTGTGGAGCGTCGGGAACGAAACCCCGGTGTCAGCGGCGCGCACCCAATTCCATGCCGCCATGGCCGACAATGTGCGGGCGCTTGACCCGACGCGCCTGATCAGTGCCGCTCTGCTGGTCGAGCGCAAGGGCAATGACATCTATCTGGCCGACCCGCTGGTGGATAAGCTGGATGTGCTGGCGGTCAATACCTATGCCGGCTGGTATGGCGATGATCCGCTGTCGGCCCTGCCGGGTCTGCACTGGAATGTGCCGGCGGACCGTCCGCTGATCCTGTCGGAGTTCGGGGCCGATGCGCTGGCGGGCTATCGCGACCCGACCGCTATGCATAAGTTTTCCGAGGACTATCAGGCGGCATACTATCGCCAGACCCTGAAAATGGCCGACAGGATACCGACCCTGAATGGTATGTCGCCGTGGATTTTGAAGGACTTCCAGTCGCCCCGTCGCGAACACCCGATCTATCAGAACGGCTGGAATCGTAAAGGACTGCTCTCGGAAACCGGTGTGCGTAAACAGGCTTTTGATGTCCTGGCCACCTATTATCAGGACAAGCAGCCTTGAGGCGCTGGCTGATAGCACTGATGGCCTGTGTGGCCACCCCGGCTGTTGCGCAGGTGGTCGTGTCGCCCGCCGTTACGTCGCGCTCTCTGGACCTGAACGGGGCCGCGATTGTCTATGACGCCCGCGATGCCGAGTTGTTGGGCATTGCCGCACGTGATCTGGCCGACGATATCGCACGGTTGGGGGGGCAGGCGCAGGCGGTCACAGTGGCGTCATCGGCCCGAACGCAGGTCTGGGTCGGAACGCCCGGCCATCATGCCGGTATTGATGCGCTGATCAAGGCGGGCGCACTGGATGTCGGACGGCTGAAAAACTGCTGGGAATGTTCACTGACGGCGGTGGTATCGAAGCCCGCGGCGGGCATTGAGCGCGCCCTGATCATTGTGGGGTCCGATCGGCGGGGTGCCGCCTTTGGCGTCTATGACCTGACGCGCGCTTTGGGGGTGTCGCCGTGGGTATGGTGGGCCGATGTGACGCCGGTGAGAAAGGGACTGAATGTCTCGGTGCCTAAGCCTTATTTCTCAAAACCTTCCGTGACTTATCGCGGTTTTTTCATAAATGATGAAGACTGGGGGCTCTTCCCTTGGGCCGCGCAGACCTTCGATCCGGAAACGGGCAATATCGGTCCCAAAACCTACGAGAAGGTGTTTCAGCTCTTGCTGCGCCTGAAGGCCAATACCCTGTGGCCGGCCATGCATAAGGTGTCTGCCCCGTTCAACGCTAACCCGCAAAACGCGGCTTTAGCCGAACGTTATGGCATTGTTATGGGTTCTTCTCACGCCGAGCCCATGCTGCGGAACAATGTCGGGGAATGGACCGAACCGGGTGAGCGGTTCAACTACGCGACCCATCCGCAGGGGGTGCGCGCCTATTGGGAAGCGCGTCTCAAAACCAATGGTCGTTATGAAAATATGTACACACTGGGGATGCGGGGCATCCACGATTCCGGCATTGTCGGGGCTTCGACGACCGCAGAGAAACAGGCGTTGCTCAACCGCATTCTGTCGGATCAGCGTCAACTGTTGAAAGATACGGTCGGTGATCCAAAAACACTCCCGCAAGTCTTTGTGCCCTATAAGGAAGTTCTGGATATCTACCGTGCCGGAATAGACCTGCCGGAGGATGTAACCCTGGTGTGGCCCGACGACAATTTCGGCTATATCCGCTACTTCCCCAATGCTGCAGAACAAAAGCGTTCGGGCCGGTCGGGCGTCTATTATCACCTGTCCTATCTGGGGGCACCGCTCTCCTATCTTTGGCTCTCGACCACGCCGCCCGCTCTGGTGACCGAAGAGATGACGCGCGCCTATGACAATGGCGCGGACCGTCTGTGGGTCGTCAATGCCGGAGATATCAAGCCGTCAGAGGTCAATCTGACCCACTTTTTCGATCTGGCCTGGGATGTGAAGGGCGTGCGTGCCCTCAGCCAAAAGCAGTATCTGACGCGACTGGCGGGCGAAACCTTTGGTGCAGACAAGTCGGCGGTGATTGGCGACCTGTGGGATCGCTATTACCGGCTCAATTTCGAACGCCGCCCGGAACACCTGCAATACTACCTGCCCGGCGAGAAGGCGCGGCGCTCCGGCCTGTCGCCGCGGCAGGTGTTTGAGCGGGTGAGCGCCTTTGAAAACCTGATGACCGATGTCGAGGCGCTGAAAAGCGACGATCCGGGTCTGTTTCAACTGGTCGAATACCCGCTGAAGGCTTCGGCTCTGGCCAACCGGCGGTTTTTCGCGCTGGAGGCCTATGTAGCGGAATATGAGCGCAATCCGCGTCTGGGCGGGCTCTATGCGGGACGGGCCCGCGCGTTCGACGCGCAGATCAAGGCGCTGACGGCACGCTACAACAGCGGTAAGTGGGCGGGCATAATTGCCGAAGAACCCGCGGATGCCCTGTGGACCTCGTTCCGCCTGTCACCGCCGGTTCTGCCGACTGCGACGCTGGCTCAGACGGGGGAATTACCTGTCTATCGTCTGGCCGATGACGGGGTGATCCGCCTTGAGGCGGAAGGCGGTGTGGCCAGGGGTTGGCGGCGGATCGAAGGCCTCGGGCGCGGCGAAGGGAGTTTGCGCGCCTTGCGGGCGGATGCGGTCGTCAGCCTGCGTCCCGATCTACCCAAGGCCGGGACGTGGTGCGTCAGTACCCATATCCTGCCGGTTTTCCCGACCGACGGGGCGGCCGCTTGGTCACTTGATCTCAAGACGGACGGGGTGACCACGCCATTGACTTACGCCCGCGGACCGCAGGACAAGGCATGGCAGCAGGGCGTGCTGCATAATCGCCTGACGGCCTCTGTGCCCCTGACACTCGGTGGCGGGCGACAAGAGGTACAGCTTCGGTCATTGCGGCCTGACCTTATTCTCGATGGTATCGATTTCACCCCCGGAACCTGTCCATAAAAGTCGTTTCAGATGTTTCGGGAGTGTGGTTTAGTCGGTCCTCATTCTCAGATGGGAGGCTCTCATTATGCGTACATCCCTGTTGACTCTGGCTCTGGCGGCGGGCGTGTCGCTCATGCCGATGATGGCTTTGGCCGATGCCGAAAAGCCGGCCAATCTGATCGCCGATGGTATCCCGGCGGTTCCGGACAGCATTGTCGCCGCCACGCGGCCCTATATGGAGTTCCGCACGGCCAGCTTCCGCGGCTGGGACCCGACCGACCGCTCGATGCTGATTTCGACGCGCTTTGGCAATACGGCGCAACTGCACAGCGTCAGGATGCCGATGGGGGCGCGCACCCAGATATCGTTTGAAGCCGAGCCGGTCAGCGGCACCCTGTCTCCGAAAGGCGACGTGCTGCTGGTGTCCAAAGATACGGGTGGCAATGAGTTTTTTCAGCTCTATACGCTTAAAGACGGCCGTCTGACCCTGCTGACCGACGGCAAGAGCCGTAATAATTTTCAGGGCTTTTCCAAGGATGGCGAGCTGATCGCCTATAGCTCGACCCGCCGCAACGGCACCGATACTGACCTTTACGTGATGAACCCGCGTGATCCGAAGACCGACCGTATGGTGGCACAGGTCAGTGGCGGCGGCTGGGGGTTCGCGGACTTCGCGCCGGATAAGAAGACGGCGGTGGTCGCGCAATATATCTCGGTCACCAAGTCGAACCTTTATCTGCTGGACCTCCAGTCGGGGCAGATGACCCCCATCGGCGACCACAAGACCGATATCGCCTGGGGCGGGGTGCAGTTTGCGCCGGACGGTACATTGTGGGTGACGTCGGATATTGGCTCTGATTTTCAGCGGTTGGGGACGCTGGATATAAAGACGGGCAAGTTCACGCCCAAATCACCCGATCCCAAATGGGATGTCGAAAGTTTTGACATCGCCGATGACGGTAGTTTCATCGCCTATTCGGTCAATGAAGCCGGTGTCTATCGCCTGAAACTACTGGACCCGAAGACGGGCACATCCACACCGGTCACCTCCCTGCCGCAGGGCACGGTCGGTGGGTTTGACATCGCGCCCTGGGGAGAGATTGGCGTCACGGTCGCTTCGGCCAAGGCGGCATCGGATGCCTATTCGATTGATCCCAAAACCATGGCGGTAAAGCGCTGGACGCAGTCGGAGACGGGCGGGCTTGACCCCAATGTCAATGCCGAGCCGGAATTTGTCGAGGTCACCTCGTTCGACAAGGAAAAGGTGTCGGGCTTCCTCTATCGCCCGGACCCCAAAAAATTCCCCGGCAAGCGGCCATTGATCATCAATATTCACGGCGGGCCGGAAGGGCAATCGACGACCGGTTTCCTGGGGCGCAACAACTACCTGCTCAATGAGCTGGGCATCGCCATCTTCTATCCGAACGTGCGCGGCTCGACCGGCTTTGGCAAGCGCTTCGTCTCGCTCGATAACGGACCGTTC
>NZ_JAIWNX010000042.1 GCF_020217185.1 Asticcacaulis sp. | reverse complement strand
GACCGCCTGATGCGCCTTGCGGATCAGATTCTGACCGCGCTCGAAACCGCGCCGCGCCCCACCACGGCTATCGAGATTGGCCGCACCGCCCGTGCCATCATGGCCGTCGAGCGGATGTTGCGGGGGATATACACACCGCTGCTGAAGGCGAAACCGAAGCCGGTCAAGGAGGCAACTCCGGCCGAAACGCCCGCTGCGTCTCGTCGCCTTCGCGCCGATCCACCGCCCCCGTCGCGCCCTGAGGGGCTTACCGGGGAGGAGACAGGCCGCCCCGTGAACGGAGGGGCGTTGGCCCCTGAACGTACAGAAGAAGCGAAACCAGAGGCAATCCCCGTGGCCTCTCCGCACGGTGAGTGGTCAAAGGGCTGGGCCGACAAACAGGCTCAAATGCGCGAACAACGCGCCGCCCGCATCGGCAAATGGCCCGACGGCACGCCGTATAAAAAGTCGGGCTAACCTCTCCTCCCTGTGGTTTAGCTGTCGGGCTATCAAATCAGAATGCTGTTTTGATAGACAAAACTAAACATCATCCTGATGGCCAATTCGAAAATTGGAGAATCGTGAGAGAGATTAATCGGCTTATTTATCGGATGATACGCTTATGCTTAACTTCCAAGAACTTCCTAAAGACGGGGTGGCCTTAGAGCAATTAATCAGGGAAATAGCTATAACGTCAGGCTTAAGACCTCATTGGACGGGTACGGGACCGGATAGTGGCCGCGACCTCTTAATCGAGGAGCCACTCACAGGTCGTATTGCAGGGGGTACGAGGTTGTGGTTGGTGGATTGTAAGCATTTTGCCCATTCAGGAAAAAACGTAGGTGTCTCTGATGTTGTTGATATTAAGGATCGTTGCAGCAAAGTTTCTGCTGATGGATTTTTACTGGTTGTAACTACCGCCCCGTCATCGGAGTTAGTCAGAAAAATTTCAGAAATTTCATCGAACACTCCATTAAAAGTGGAGTTATGGGATGCGGTTTCAATAGAAAGGAAAATACTAACGCCGAGTACATATTTTATTGCACAGAATTTTTTTCCAAATTCCGCGAACAATTCTAAGTGGAAATTATACTATACAGACCAAGAGGAATCTTGGATGGCTCATTATTGTGGTTATTTCCTTTATTTAGAAAGTAGAGCTGGGAATCAGCCACTTAGTCTTTTTGATGCGGAACTGATAATAAATCAATTGCAAAAAGTTGATGTTGGTGAGGGGGAGGAACTGCGTGTCCGCCGCATTTGGCATGACACGCCAAACGGTCCATTTTATAATGTTTCGGCAGACTACCTCGTTCCATCCCACACAATACCGCAGCGCTCTCCCGAAATGATACGTCTTGATTTGCAAGATAACTGTATTGAGGGTGGCTTTGTTACATGGGATATACGGCTGCAAATAACTCTTCCAAATTCAGATTATTACTTTCCCGATGATCCATTATATTATAGGGAGTTCAAAAAGAAATCTATAGAAACTATTTTTGGATTTGCTGATATTGATGATATTGCCCATTATAAAGAATGGCCCTCACATAGAGGGCCCATAATTCGAAATTTTAACGATCAACTGATGTGGAAGCAAACGAAGGAAAATTTTGGCTACAAAAACAGAGGAGGTCTGGAGGTTATTGAGCTAAAGGTCACATAACCCCTCCTATTTCCAGATCGGCTTACCCGTCCCCGGCAATCCCATAGCCGCCCATTTTTCGCTGACGCGGTCGATGACGTCCTGCTCCATATAGAGCTTTTCGCCCCATTCGCGGTGGGTTTCCGGCTCCCACTTGTTGGTGGCATCGAGGCCAATCTTCGACCCCAGACCGCTTTCCGGCGAGGCGAAGTCGAGATAGTCGATCGGCGTGTTTTCAATGACCGTGATGTCGCGCGCCGGGTCCATGCGCGTCGAAATCGCCCACATCACGTCCTTCCAGTCGCGGCAGTTGATATCATCATCCACCACGATCAACCATTTGGTGTACATGAATTGCCGCAGGTATGACCACGCGCCCATCATCACGCGCTTGGCGTGGCCCGGATAGGCCTTTTTCATCGAGATGACGGCGATGCGGTAAGAACACCCTTCGGGTGGCAGCCAGAAATCGACAATCTCCGGAAACTGCTGACGGATCAGCGGGATAAACACCTCATTCAAGGCTTCGCCCAGCACGGACGGCTCATCGGGCGGCCGGCCGGTGAAGGTCGAGAGATAGATGGGCTGCTTGCGCCGCGTGATGGCCGAGACCTGAAACACCGGGAATTTTTCGACCGAATTGTAATAGCCGGTGTGGTCGCCATAGGGGCCTTCGTCGGCATAGTCGTCGAGCAGCACATGGCCTTCGAGGACGATTTCGGCTTCGGCGGGCACCATTAAAGGTACGGTCTTGGCAGGCACCAGCTCGGCCTTGGCCCCGCGCAGCAGGCCTGCGAACTGATACTCGCTGAGCGTATCCGGCACCGGCGTAACGGCGGCGAGGATGGTGCCCGGATCGGCCCCCAGCACCACGCAGGCGGGCAGGGGCTCTGTCTTTTTGGCCTTTTTCCAGCGGGCGTGGTGCTGCGCCCCGCCGCGGTGCGCCAGCCAGCGCATGATGGCGCGGTCCTTGCCCAGAACCTGCATCCGATAAATACCAAGGTTGAAATCGTCTTCGCGCGCTTCCGACGGCCCCTTGGTGACCACAAGGCCCCAGGTGATCAGCGGTGCCGGCTCACCGGGCCAGCAGCCCTGTACGGGCAGGCGCGTCAGGTCGATGTCATTACCGGTCTGCACCACCTCCTGCACCGGGGCTTTGGAGACGGTCTTGGGGCGCATCCCCATGACGGTCTTGGCCAGCGGCAACATGCTGAGGGCGTCCTTAAAGCCGCGCGGCGGTTCGGGTTGCCGCAGGAAGGCCAGAAGCTCACCCACTTCGCGCAGGTCCTGCGGATTGGTGCGATCTTTCCCTTCGAGTGTCACGCCCATGGCCACGCGCTTCACCGTGCCGAACAGGTTGACCAGCACCGGCATATCGGACTTTGAGCCATCGGGCAGGATGACGTTTTCGAACAGCACAGCCGGGCCTTTTTCGGCCAGCAGGCGGGTCTGGATCTCGGTCATTTCGAGGTGGGTGGAGACGGGCTCCGTCACCCGTACCAGTTCGCCTTCGCGTTCGAGCTTGGCTATGAAATCTCGCAGGGATTTGTAGGCGCTCATGACCGGGACTCTTCGTGGAAACACGGCTGCGAGACATAGGCCGATGAGGTGACGCCTGCAAGGGCGTTCCGTCCGGAGTTTGCGTGATCTCTCCTCCCCATCGCTGCGCGACAGGGAGGAGAAAAGAACGTAAACTTGCCGCCGAATCTGAGGTGCCTATGACGAAATTTCTGGTAATCGGTGCGACCAGCCTTGTGGGGCAGAGGCTGCGCGACATCGTGCCGCAGGCGGCATTCACCACGCGCAAGCCGAAACAGCCGAACGACCTGTTCCTCGACCTGATGCACCCGCAGGCCTTTGAGGGCGAGGGTTTTGCGCATGTGATCGTCACCTCGCCCCTCTGGCTGATCAGCGAGGCCGTGCTGGAGGTGTTATGGGCGCAGGGGATGAAACGGATCGTCGCTTTTTCCTCGACCTCGCGCTTCACAAAGACCTATTCGCCGCAGCCGGAAGAACGCCGCGTCGTCGAACTTTTGAGCGAGGCCGAGGCGCGTATCGAGGCCTTTTGCGCCACGCACGATGTGGACTGGACGATCCTGCGGCCGACCCTGATCTATGATGAGGGGCGCGATCAGAACGTCAGCCGTATCGCGGCGACCATCGACCGGCTGGGCCTCTTTCCGGTGTGCGGGCGGGCGTCGGGCCTGCGCCAGCCGGTCCATGCCCGTGATCTGGCCAAGGCGGCTGTGGGCGTGCTTTCGACTGACGCCACGGCCAACCGCGCCTATGACCTGTCAGGCGGCGAGACGCTCAGCTATCGCGAGATGGTGGCGCGGATATTCGCCGCCAAAGGCCACCCGGCGCGTATCCTCAGCCTGCCGGAGTGGGCGTGGCGGCTGGGGTTCGGGGTGCTGGGCGTTCTGCGGCCCGGCTCAGCGCTGAAAGGCAATGTCCATATGGCCTTGCGCATGAATACCGATCTGGTCTTTGACCACTCTGCGGCCACGCGCGATTTCGGCTATGATCCGGGGATATTCAAGCCGAATTTTTGAAGGATCGCCTCAGCCGTCCAGACGGCCTGACTGAAGCAGGCCTGAAGCAGATAGCCGCCTGTCGGGGCCTCCCAGTCGAGCATTTCGCCGATGGCGTACACACCGGGCAGGGCCTTCAGTTCGTAAGCCACCGTCAGGGCGTCAAAGCGGATGCCGCCCGCGCTCGATATGGCGCGCGCCAGCTCCTGCGCCCCGGTCAGAGTCAGAGGCACGGCCTTAATCAGGGCCGGGGTGACCGGCTGATCGCCTTCGCGCAGGACGGCGATCTGCGCCGGAGTCAGGTTAAGGGTCTTGCGTAAGCGATTGCTCAGACTGTCGTTTTTGGCCCCGCGCGACAGGCGGTTCTGGATCTGCGCCTCCGACCATTCGGGCTTGAGGTCTAATGACGCCACAGCCGCGCCCTTGCGTTCGATGGCGTCGCGCAGAGCGGCGGCAAAGGCGTAGATCAGCCCGCCTTCGACCCCGTCGCGCGTCAGCATCAGCTCGCCCTTGCGCGTGCGGCCATCAAAGGTCAGGGCGACGTTCTTCAGCGGCTCACCGGCGAATTTGTCGCGGATCAGGGCGCTCCAGCCGACGCGAAAGCCCATATTGGCCGGGCGCAACGGCGCGACGGGCACACCCTTGTCGCTGAGCAACCGCGTCCAACCGCCGTCTGAGCCCAGCCGGGGCCAACTGGCCCCGCCCAGCGCCAGCACGGTCACATCGGCGGCGACGCGCACGGTTTGGCCCTGATGCTCGAACGTCAGGGCCGATCCGTCCCAGCCCGTCCATGTGTGGCGCAGATGAAAGCCGACCTCCTGCGCTTCCAGTCGCGCCAGCCACTGGCGCAGCAGCGGCGAGGCCTTCAACGCCTTGGGGAAGACCCGCCCGCTGGTCCCGACAAAGGTGTCGGCCGAAAGCCCGTCGGCCCAGTCGCGCAAGGCCTTGGGCGGAAAGGATTCGATGGCGGGTTTCAGCGCCGCCGCCTGCGCGCCATAGCGCCCGATAAAGGCCGCCAGAGGTTCGGAATGGGTGAGGTTCAGCCCGCCGCGCCCGGCCATCAGGAACTTACGTGCCACCGACGGCATACGGTCATATATATCGACCCGCAGGCCCGCGGCACTCAGGCGTTCGGCCAGCATCAGGCCCGCAGGGCCGGCACCGATCACGGCGATGGAAGGGGAGGCGGTCATACCCGTCCTTAATCCCCCCGGACGGTCGCAGGCAAGAGCGGTCCCGAAATTGAGAATAATTCTTATTTATCGAAAACTCAAAGAGGATCAATTTCCCTCTTATGGGGCGCGTGCCTATGATGGCTCCACACATCGGAGATTGCTCCGCAGGAGGCCCGTCATGCGTCTGATTGCCAAAACCCTGTCCTACGGGACCATTCACGTTCTGGTCGCTTCGACCGTCGCCTTTGTGCTGACGGGCAACTGGGCCATTGCGCTCGGTATCGGCCTGCTGGAGCCGGTGGTGCAGACCCTGGTCTTCCCGCTGCATGAGTATCTGTGGGAGCGCAAGGCCCCGGAAAAGCTGAGCCTGTTCCACAGTCATTGAGGGCTTCTTTATTTCGCCCTTATCTTCCGGCATGACTCCTTCATTGCCAGCGACAGAGGTTCGGATTAACCGTCTCTCATCTGTCCTGTTTTTGAGAAGGATTCGCCTGTCATGAAGCGTCTTGTCATCCTGTCGCTTATCGCCATCCTGCCGGTCCTGTCGGCTTGCAACACCATCAAGGGCGTCGGCCGCGATATTGAATCGGTTGGTGAAGCGCTTGATAAATCGACGCGGTAGGCAGGGCAGGTAGGTCTGGCGTCCGTCGCCTGAAACCGCTATCAGGGCAGACATGACCGACACCGCTTCTGAACGCTATACCCAGCATGGGCTGCGGCCTCTGGTGAATTTTCTCCAGCAGGCGCGCACGCATTACCTTGAGCAATATCGCTCATTTATCGAAAATCACCGCATGGCGGGCAATGCCGGTGAGCCTGAGGTATTGCTTGAGGCCGAAGACGCCGCCCTGTTTGATGGTCTTCTTGTGGCCGATTATCTGATCACCGACGCTGACCCGCGCGTTGTGCGCTTTGAGCCGTCGCGGATGCTGAGCTTTAAGCCCATTACCGTAACGATTACCGGCATGGATATTGTCATCGAGCGCCTGCGCTGGGACGATGTGGTGGTGTTAAGCGACGTCGCCCTGCCGTCAAAGGCCGATCTTCAGGTATGGTTTGAAGACTGGACCACGCCGCGCGAAGGCGAGGACGAGCACCGCGAGGCGCTGGCCAATGTGCTGCACAGCTTCCGTTTCGAAGACGGTCAGTTCCGCATCGACTTCGGTTCGGCCCCACCCAAGGCGATCATCGACCTATTCCTGCTGCTGAACGAATCCGGCGCAAAGTCGGTGCGGCTGGTTTAAAACTATTGGCCACGAAAGCGTGTTTCGTGGCCGAAATCCCTTATGTCTTACGCACCTCGATCTCATCGACCAGACGTTTGACCTGAGCTTCGATAAAGCTCAGCGTGCCTTCGTCGGTAAACACGCCGTCGGTGGTCTTCTTGTCGATAAAGGGCACGACCACCTCGGCGCCGCCCAGCGGATGCGCGCCAATGGCCGCCAGAGTCCCGCGAATCTGCGATTGCGCCCGCACGCCGCCGGTCGAAGCCGGTGAGGTGGTTATAATCAGCGCCGGCTTGCCCGCCAGCGCCGCCTTGCCATAAGGGCGCGACAGCCAGTCGAGCAGGTTCTTGATGGACCCCGGCATGGCGTAGTTATATTCCGGGCTACCGACCAGAACCCCGTCCGCCGCCTGAACCTGCGCCCGCAGACGCGCCACGCTTTCCGGATAGGGCTCGACGTCAAGGTCCTGATTATAGACGGGAATATCGGCGACTTCGGCGACTTCGATTTCGACACCGGCCGGGGCATTGGCCGCCAGGGTGCGCAGCAGGGCCGTCGTGTAGGACGCTTTACGCAGAGAACCGGAAATGGCGATGAGCTTCGGGCTGGACATGGCAGTACCTCGCGTGATCTGTAATGTGGTTAGCTACACATAAGCCGGGCCTGGCGGGGCTGCAACCCTGATCGGGATAATAGCTTGCACCCGGCTGATGAAAAGGCGCAAGCTGTCTGCCTGCTGAACGAGGTCCTATGTCCGCGCATTCCCATCATCACGATCACAGCCCTCACGATCATGGGCACGATCATCACGGCCACAGCCACGACATAGGCCCGGCGACCGATCCCGCCTATCGCCGGGCCCTGTGGTGGGTGATGGCCATCAATGCCGTGATGTTCTTCGTCGAAATCGGTGCCGGCCTGCAAAGCCAGTCGAAAGCGCTGCTGGCCGATTCGCTCGACTTTGCCGGGGACGCGGCCAATATCGCGCTCAGCCTGTTTGTGCTGACGGCGGCGGTCAGGGTGCGGGCCAAAGCGTCGCTGCTCAAGGCGGCCAGTATGTTCGGGTTTGCCCTCTGGATCATGGGCACGACCCTGTGGCAGGTCTATACGGGGGATGTGCCGCGCGCCGAGGTGATGGGCCTGATCAGTCTTCTGGCGGTCGCGGCCAATGTCGGCTCGGCGCTGCTGCTGTGGAAGTACCGCGAAGGCGATTCCAACGTGATGTCGGTGTGGCTGTGTACGCGCAACGACGCCATCGGCAATCTGATGGTGCTGGGGGCGGCGGTCGGTGTGTATTTCACGCAGAACACGCTGCCCGACGCCATTGTGGCCCTGATCATGGTGGCCATGGGCCTTCAGGCCGCGGTGCGTATCACGGAACGGGCCTTGACCGAGTTGAAGGGCCAATAATCCCTCCTCCCTGTTGCGCAGCAATGGGGAGGTGCCGAGCAAGCGAAGCGTGTCGGGGCGGAGGGGGATGATTCCAGGCTTTTTAGCGCGGCCGGGGCTTTAGAGTCATCCCCCTCCGGCGCTGCGCGCCACCTCCCCACGGCAAAGCCGCAGGGAGGAGAGGAGATTAAAGGCCCAGACCCCGCAAACGCGCGCGTAGTTGCGGCACGATTTCACCTTCGAACCAGGGGTGACGGCTCAGCCACAGGCGGTTGCGCGGCGAGGGGTGCACCAGCGGGAAAAACGCGCCGTACTGATCCGCCTGCCGCACGCGCTCGGTCAGACTGAGGCGATCATTGAGATAATAGCCCTGCGCATAGGCCCCGATCAGCAGGGTAAGTTCGATATGCGGCAGGGTCTGCCGCACCCGTGCGTGCCACAGGGGAGCGCATTCCGGGCGCGGAGGATTGTCGCCGCTCTTTCCCCGTCCGGGATAGCACAGCCCCATCGGCAGGATGGCGAAGCGGCTCTGGTCATAGAAGGCCTCCGGTGTCACCTGCATCCAGTCGCGCAGGCGCTGACCCGACGCATCGTCCCACGGAATGCCCGAGGCGTGGACCTTCGTGCCCGGTGCCTGACCGACGATCAGCACGCGCGCGGCGGGGTCGGCGGCACGCAGCACCGGCCGTGGCCCCAAAGGCAGGTGCGCTTCACACACCCGGCAGGCGGCAATGTCGTCGAGCAGGCTCAAAACAGCGTGTCCTGCACCGGGGCGGCGTCATCATCGACAATATCGAACAGGTCATCGGGCGGCAGGGTCGGACCAAAGACGCTATTGTCGAGCCAGCCCTGCCATTGCCGACGCCCGATCATCACCGGTTCGCGGTCATGCAAGGCGGCCATCTGCGTGCGCGCCGGGCGGGTCAGTATGGTGAAGGTGCCGCCTTCCCACAGCCCGGCCAGCACCAGCGGTTCGCCATCGCGGCGCGTGATGCGGTGGCGGCGACCCTGATACCATTCGTAGAAACCCTCCACCGGCACGAGCGCGTGACGCCGGGCAAAGGCGTCGCGGAAGGTCGGTTTTTCCGCCGCGGTTTCGATCCGCGCATTGAAGGTTGAGGCTTTCGGCGTCGCCTTCGCCCAGCCGGGGATCAGCCCCCAGCGCGCGGTCATCAGCCGTGGCCCGGCGGTGACGATGGGGTAGGCGTCGGTGGGTTTGACCACATCGTGGAGTACCTCAGCCACAGCCTCATCGGTCATGCCGAGGCTGATCAGAAAGTCGCGCCACGCTTTCAGGGCCAGGAATTGTCCGCACATGGGATCAGTATAGGGGGCCGCACGCCCGAAACAAGACTCGCGCCGCGCATCGTTTTTCGTTAGGGAGGGCGGCATGTCTGCACCCTTTACCCGCATCTATGAAGGCGCTGAGCCGATCCGCCTCAACAAATGGCTGGCGCAATCGGGCGTCTGTTCGCGCCGCGAAGCCGATGCCTTTATCGCCGACGGGCTGGTCAGCGTCGAGGGTGAGGTGGTGCGCGATGCGGGGCGCAAGGTCGAGGCGGGGCAGAGCGTCAGCTTCAATCCGCAGGCGCAGGCCTCGCTCGATGCCAAGCTGACGGTCGTCTATCACAAGCCGGTGGGCATTGTGTCGGGGCAGCCCGAAGCGGGTGAGACTCCAGCGGTGCGCATGATCCGTCGGCCGAACCACTGGGGGCAACTCACCCAATGGCCCAATCAGGATTCGAAGCTGGCGCCGGTCGGGCGGCTGGATAAGGACTCGCGCGGGCTTCTGATCCTCTCGGAGGACGGCGTCCTGGCTAAGGCGATTATCGGGCCGGACAGCGAGCTGGAGAAGGACTATACGGTGCGCGTGCGCGGGCCCATTTTTGAGGCCAAGCTGAAATGGCTGCGGCACGGGCTGGAGCTGGACGGGCGCAAGCTGAAACCCGCCGTGGTCGAGCAGGTGGGGGAACAGACCCTGCGCTTTATCCTGAAGGAAGGCCGCAACCGTCAGATCCGCCGCATGTGCGATATGTGCGAACTGCGGGTTCTCGACCTCTACCGCTCGCGCATCGGGCCGGTGGAGATCGGCGACCTGCCCGAAGGCCAGTGGCGGCTGCTGACCCCGGAGGAACGGGCGGCCTTGCTGCGTTAGTGGAGGGAAAATGGAAATTTATCACTACGATTCGCACGATAAATTTTACCTGTATAAAGATACTGTTCCTGATTTAAGCCAAGACAGCATTCAAAAAGGTGAGGGGTTGCCGAGTAGTGCAACCTACATACGTCCCCCTTTCGAAGATTGTACTGACGGATTTATTCCAGTCTTTGAGGATGGGAAATGGGTTATAAAGGCAGACATTTTTTGGCATCGGAAACCACATGTTGAGGTTAATTTCGATGCCGGTAGAAAAGCATCGACCTTAGATTACAAAGATTATGAAGCTGTATTTCCTCATTTTAGAGATTGGCCGCAATTATGTAATACCGTTCTTGTTAGATTTAGATGTATTCAAGGAATAAGGATAATATATCAAAAATTTAGAGATCTGATAAGGCTGCATGATTCATTCAAATCAGGCAATGGATCGCTTAATAATGATTCGTGTCTTGTTCCATCGCCAATATACATATATAAATTTGAGTCTGAGTCTTTCGTTTTTTTAATGAGACGCATACTCGACTCAATAGTGCAAATGATGTGGGTGGAGCTGGAGTTTTCAAAATTCCAACACAAGCGCAAAATTGAATGCGAATCAATTGGGTTTTTATTAACCAAACACAAAGATTCGCAATTGTATAAAATATTTTGTGGTGACGAATTTTACGAGAAGGGCAATGAATGTTTTTTGGGCGTAATAAACGATCTGTTTAATGCATTTAAGCACTCTGTTATCCACGATGAAACCATGAGTTTAATTGGAAGTGAATGGCCTACGATTGTC
>NZ_JAIWNX010000041.1 GCF_020217185.1 Asticcacaulis sp. | reverse complement strand
TGTCTTTATGCGAAGTACGCAAATTATGACGATCAAGTACAATATCACAACCATAATGCTTATCATATTTTGATGGGATTTCAAGATTGCTTGGACAGAATATTTAAAAACTATGAACTGTATAAGCAGCAATTGAAACGTGACGATTAAATAAGTGGCGTTTACTTCGCCGCCCGGAAGCAGCTTGCCACATGGTCATCGACCAGACCGACGGCCTGCATATAGGCGTAGAGGATGGTGGAGCCGACAAAGCTCATGCCGCGCTTTTTGAGGTCTTTCGACAGGGCGTCGGAGACGGGGGTTGAAGCGGGCACATCGCGCAGGGTCTGCGGGCGGTTGCGCAGGGGCTGACCCCCGACAAAGCCCCACAGATAGGCGTCAAAACTGCCGAACTCTTTTTGAATGGCCATGAAGGCGCGGGCGTTTTTACGCACCGATGCGATTTTGAGGCGGTTGCGGATAATGCCGTCGTCGTGCATCCGCGCCTCCAACTCTGCGTCGCTCAGGGCGGCGCAGGCGGCGACGTCGAAGTTTTTGAAGGCAGCACGGTAGGCGTCGCGGCGTTTGAGGATGGTTTCCCAGTTGAGCCCGGCCTGCGCGCCCTCAAGGATCAGCATTTCGAACAGCAGGCGGTCGTCGTGGACCGGCACGCCCCATTCGTGGTCGTGGTAATGCACATAGTGGGGCTTGCTTTCGTTGACCCAGCCGCAGCGTGTCCGTCCGTCGCTCATTATGGTCTCCTCCTGAGCGCATGCCAAAACGTGTGAAACGGTTTTTTGGACTCACATGCGCGATCAAACACAAGATCAGCGCAGGTTTAGCCTATTTGGCGCGTATTAGAGCGGAATGATTTCTACTGCAATCATTCCGCTCAAGCCGCCATTGAGGCGGCGGCCAAGGTGGCGGAGCCACCGCCCGGCGAGGGGCTAAACAAAAACTAGATCATTATGTTTCTACCAGAAATCATAATGATCTAGTGTCAGCATAAGCGCACCCCCGCCCGCAAATCGGCAAAACTTTTGCGAGCGATGTGGATTTTGAGTCACGGCCTTCATTTCCGGTCCTTACGCAGCCCTGACAAATACCGGGGCCGAACACATGGCCGACTTATGCGCGGCGATGCGTCACCGGTCGCTGTTCGCGCAAATGCGGCCCGGCGCGCGGAAAATTGTCTCCACAGGACAAGGCCTTAAGCGACACGCGCGACACGCTGCGGCCATCGCGCGGCGCAAATGCGGCGGTGCGCGGGCGAATACGGCCAAAGCGTGTTTTACCCGAAGGTGACACGCGCAGGGCGTGCTTCCCGATGGTTTACTTACCCCCCGACCCGTAGCCTGAAACTCAGCCGGGGCGCTGTTGAGCCACACAGCTTGAACGCCCAGCACGCAGGCTTTGTTACTGCAAAGTCACCGGCTGGTCTTTCTGTTCGCACCGGATGCGCGGATGGAAAGCGCCACGGACACACATTCAACCGGAACCGAAAGGAACCCCATCATGACCCGCTTTAACCTGACGACCAAGATCGCCGCCTTCGCCATTGCCGGTGCTGCCCTCTCCATCACCCCGGCTCTGGCGCAGACCACGCCTTCGACTTCCCAACCTTCGACCGACACCACGGCGACCGCCGAAGCGCCGGCCGCCTCCACCACCCTGACCGGCAAGATCGCCGCCGCGGGCCAGAAGGCCGGCACCTTCACGCTTCAGGTCGGCGAAGCCCCCTCGGCCAAGGAAATCGCCGTTGACGCCTCGGCCGCGACCTCTGACGGTCAGCCCTTCGCCATCGGCGATGAAGTGACCGTGACGGGTACGCTGAGCGCCGATCAGACGGCCCTGAAGGCCTCTACCCTGGCCAAATCGGGCGCTTCGGCGACCTCGGCCCCGGCGGACTCGTCGGCTTCGGATATGTCGGCCTCGCCGTCCACCGAACCGGCTCCGGCCAGCAAGCCGGTTCAGTAAGCCACTTAGAGCATTCGTCGGCTAAGTTGAGCCGCCGAATGGCTCTAATTATTTCGAACGCCTCATGCTTTTTCCGAAAAGTGGTGTCCACTTTTCGGCATGAGGCTCTGGCTTAACCGGTGCCCCGTGTGGGCATCGGTCAGCCCCGCCGCCCCCACGGGCACTGAGGGCAGAAACGAAAGCCCCGTCCGGTCGTGCATCGGGCGGGGTTTTTTAATGTGTGTGGCCCCCGTGACCGGCTTTTTGTCACGGTGACCCGCCCGGCGGATCGTATCCTTATACATCGCCGTTTAGAGTAAAATTCAGCAAAAACAGGAGGATATCATGAACGATTTCATCACCAACGGCCCCATCAGCGACTGGAACGACCACGACGCCTTCTGGCAACGCGACTTTTCCAACCGCCCCTATGGCGCGGAAGACAATTACGGCATTTTCCGTCCGGCCTATCGCTTCGGCTATGATCTCTATGGCGATCATGCCGGTACGGCTTTCAACGATCTGAGCGATGACGAACTGCGCAACCGTTGGGACGCCTACCCCGAACGCGGCGAGCTGAGTTGGGATCGGGCGCGTGACGCGGCCCGCGATGCCTATGCCCGGCGCGACATTGATCCGGCCCCGCGTCTGGAAACGGTTATCGACGAGAATTAATTGATCCGTTCAGAAGTGCCGGTTGACCGACAGCCACAGGGTGCGCGGCCTTAGCGGCGTATTCTGTGGTGCGGTGTCCAGCGCGAACGGGTTACCATAGGCGAAGCTGTTGCTCTTGTTACCCGTCGCATTGGTGACGCGCAGGGCGATCGTATAGGGCCCCAGATCGGCGCTGCTGCTGAGATCGAGATTGGTATAGCCCTTCATGCGGATCACCCGCGTGATACCGTAGTTGAGCGGGGAGCCGCCGCGATACGAAAGCACCGCCGCGTTTTCGAGCGGCAGTCGCCACAGTCGGCGGCGCCACTGGGTGGTCAGGCTGACCATGTGGGGCGAAATATAGGGCATCCCTTCTTCCAGAACCTTGGGATAGAGGGGATTGGTCTTATACAGGTTGGGATCGCTGAACTGTGCGCGTACCTGCACCGTCAGGGTGTCGCGCGGCCGCCAACCGCCTTCGATTTCAAGGCCGGTGTTCCGGGCATCACCAATATTGAGCGTCACGGGTAGCCCGGTGGGTCGCAACTGATCCGACTGAATATCGCGCCATTCGATATGATAGAGGGCGGCATCGGCCCGCAGCCGGCCATCCGGGGCGCGGTATTTCATACCCGCTTCGATACTGTGCAGGCGGTCGCCCCGGTAGGTGGCGGGGATGATGGTTTTCTGTGCCGTGGTGGTATTAAAGCCGCCGGTACGGAACCCGTCTGACGACAGGGCGTACAGCATCAGCGTGTTCGAGGGCTGATAGCTCAGCATCAGCTCGTGCGTCACCGGGGTCGCGTTGATGACGCCCGTAACGCGGCCCGACGGGGCATAGTCCACAAGGCGCACCCTCGCGATGTCGCTGAGCGTGCGGTGACGCGACCTTTGCGCCCGCAAGCCCGCAGAAAGGGACCATTTGGGCGCAAAATCCCAGGTGAGCTTGGCAAAGGCGGCCACGTCGTCGATGCGGTCGGAGCGGTCCTCGTCATAGAGGGTGCGCCGCGTAAAGACGTCGATCAGCAGGGGCGTGAAACTTTCTTCGCTTCGCGCCGCAAACACCCCGGCCAGCCAGCGCAGCGGACGGTCGGGCGGCGACACATAGCTGGCTTCGACACTGGACAGCCGAATGGTCTGGTCTTCCTCGAAGAAGAGGACGCCCGAATTGGGGATGGTGACGTAGCGCCCGATCGGTTGCGCGTCATAGCCGGAGTGAATCTTGTGACGCAGGCGGTTGAGCGCCAGCCGCCACGTTCCCGAAGGGGTTTCGCGCGTCACGCCGATCGCCAGGTTCTGAAAGATATTGTCGTGCGGTTCGGCCAGAGACAGGGCGCGGCGGTACGGACCCATGCGGCCCACGACGTACTGGCTGTTGGAGGAGCGCAGATCCTGCACGATAAAGGTCGAATCGAGCGTCAGGGTGGGGGTCGCCTGCCATTTGAACGACAGCCGCCCGCCTGAGCGCTGGGTGTCGTTGCTGGCATTCTTCGTCAGGGCCTCATCCTTGATAAACCCAGCCGATTTTTCGTCCCATACGACGGCACGCAAAGCGGCCTCACCCGGCAGGGGCAGGTTGATCATGCCGGTGGTCCGCCATGACGGCTTGCCTTTAGAGGCGGTGCCGAGCGCCACCCCGGCTTCGGCTTCGAAATGGTCGAACTGCGGCTTGTTGGTGACCAGCCGCACGACGCCGGACAGGGCACCCTGACCATACAGATTGCCCTGCGGCCCCTTAAGGACTTCGAGGCGCGCCATATCGACCAGCAGCAGGTCAGGGTCCGGCGCATTATAGGTGATCGGCGTGTCGTCGAGATAGAGGCCGACCATCGACTGGGTGCGTCCGGTCAGCACGCTGTCGGAGACGCCGCGCAGGAAGATCTTGTCGCGGCCAGGCCCCAGATTGGTCACCGTCATGCCGGCCACATGCGGGGCCAGGCTCGACAGGTCGGTATCATTGCCGGACAAAAGCGGCGGCGCCACCACGCTGATCCCGGCGGGGGTGTCGAACAGGCGGCTGGGGTGGCGCACCACGATCAGCGGAATGTCGTCATTGGACGGCGGCGGCGTGGGGCGAACGGCGGGGCGCGGCAGCGTGGGGCGCGCCTCACGCACCAGCCGGAAGGTCACGGCATCGACGCGCTCGACGCGGCAGCGGCTGCCCAGGACCAGCTTTCGTAACGCCGTATGTGCGGAAAAGCGGCCTTTGAGGGGGCGCGCGGTCGCGTCGCACTGCGCCGGATCGACCCCGCCGACGGAAATGCCGCTGCGAGCCGCCAGCGTGATCAGGGCTTGCGGCAGGGGGGCGGCGGGAAGGTTGAAATCGTAGGCACGGTCGGCAGCGCGGGCCGCCGGGGCCCCCAGCAGGGACGTGCAGAAACTAACGGTCAGAAGCCCGGCGGCGAAGATAGATGGCGTCTGGCGTCGTGCGGGCATCGACCGGTAGGAACTCAGCTATACGCCCGGCAACCGCAGTCTGCGAATCGAGGGTCAGGATGGCGTTCAGCCTCAACTGCGCGGCGTCGCCTTCGACGATGATCGGCTTATCGAAATACCGGTTCAGGTCGGCGGCCACGGCGGACAGCGGCTGATTGCGATAGATAGCACGGGATGATTGCCACGCAAAGGCCTCCGCCGGATCGACCTTGGCCAGTTGCCGCGTGCCCGACGCTTCGCGGTAGGTGCCCAGATCGCCGGGCTGCAGGCGTGAGGCGGCGCTGTGGTCGGCCATTTCAACCTCGCCTTCACGCACGGCGACGCGCACCTCGCCATTGAGGCGGGCGACGTTGAATTCGGTGCCGATGTCGGTGAGGGTCAGCTTACCGGTCAGCAGGCGAAACGGCTGATCGGCCTTGTGCGCCACGGTGACGGCCACTTCGCCCTTGTCCAGCGTGACGGTGCGCGCCTTGGACGTCATCTTCACCGACAGGTGGGTGTCGGTATTGAGCCTCAGTTGCGTCCCGTCGGCCAGGGTGACGGTCTGGCGCTCACCCTTATGCGTGGTGTAGGTCTGAACCGGCGACAGCGCGCCCGAAGCCAGCAGGAAGACGCCTGAGGCGACGGCGGCCAGACCGCTGGCGCCCATAGCCATCAGGCCGAAACGGCGCGTCGGATGGCGCGGTGTCACGGGTCGCACAGCCGATGTTGGCGTATGAGCCGGCTCCGCCGCCTCCAGATCGCCCCACAGGGTCAGGGCTTCGGCATAGGCGCGGGCATGGCGCGGCGACGCATCGAGCCAGTCGGTCAGGGCGATGATGTCGCGCTCGCTGATCACGCCCGATTGCGCCCGGATCACCCAGTCGGCCGCTTCAGCTTCGATTTTCGCGTCGATGTCCGACATGGTTTGTGGCCTCTCTGACCAGATGACACCCTGATACGTCGTTACCCGTAAAATTTCCTTCGCAGCGCGGAAAATTAATTCAGCCACCGACTTCGGTTGAGCGCCAGAAGGTGTTTCAGGGCGCTGCTGAGGTGCTTTTCAACCGAGCTGATCGAAATATCGAGCCGCCGCGCCACCTCGGTCTGGCTGAGGCCCTCCAGCTTATGCAGCCGGAAAATGTCGCGCGTCTTTGGTGGCAGGGCGTCGATATCGTTCAAAACGGCGCGCAGGACCTGCCGTCCGCCGACCACGGCCTCGGCATCCGGGGAGGCGTCGGCTTCGCCGGTCATTTGCGGGTTGAGCGTCTGCCACGCCTCTTCGCGGGCGTCGCGCCGCGTCAGGGTGCGGCGACGATTGAGCCACAGATTGTTGGCCATGCGGAAGAGAAAGGCCAGAGGCTCCTCAATCTCAGCGTCTATGCCGCCGCGCATCAGGCGCAGATAGAGGTCCTGAAGCACGTCCTCGGCGCTCGCCTCATCGCCGCACAGCCGCGTCAGGTAGCGCAGAAGCACGTCGCGTTTGGCGAAATAGGTTTCCGACAGGCGCGCGGTGGGGGTCATCGGCTCTCTGAGGCGTGATCGGGCTATGAATATAAGGGCGATTTCCCTTCCCGGACAAGCCTTTATGCCCGATCACGGGAGGTCAAAGTAAAAAAATCATAAAAATTTTTCGAAACGGCATGAGGGTAATCGTGTCCGTCGGTGTCATCGCTACAGGAGGCTCCTCCGGAAGGTGACCATTCGTCCTGCGGGGGACAGTGGATGCCGGGGTCTCCATCTTAAACCTGAACCGGGCGTCGTGAGTCTGCGACGTCCGGATTTTCTTCCGGTTTTTCCTCTGAGCGGGACCAGTGACATGCGTTTGCTGAACATCATGCTGACGAAGGCAAAGGGGGGAGACGGCCTGATGGCGCGTCACTACCACGATGCCCTGACGGCGGAAGGGTACGATGTGCTCAGCATCGGCCATCCGGACGGCATGTTGTCTGACGTGCCGGGTTTTCGCCCGCTCAATAACCGTTTCATTTCTGACCCGATCTGTGCCTTGCGTCTGGCGGGCTATGCCCACAGCTTCCGCCCCGATCTGGTCATTGCGCACGGCAACCGCGCCGGCCGCGCCTGTATGCTGCCCTTCATCGGCACGCGCCAGCGCACGGTGCAGGTGCTGCACACCCCGTCCTACAAGCCGCATCTGAAAGACGTCTCCGCCGCCCTGTGCGTCAGTGGCCGCGTGCGCGAAGGCGCCGAGTCGCGCTTCCCTGACCTGCGCCTGTTCGACGTGGCCAACTTCTCGCACCTGCGCGCCCTGCCGGTGAAATCAAAACCCAATGCCGTGCCGGTGATCGGAGCCATGGGGCGTCTGCATTCGATCAAGGGCTTTGACCTGCTGCTCGAAGCCTGCGTTGAACTGCGCGCCGCCGGTCAGCGCTTTGAGCTGCGCATCGCCGGTGATGGTCCGGAGCGTGCCGCGTTGGAGGCCCTGACGCGCCAGTTGCGCCTTGAGGGCCATGTGCGTTTCTGTGGCTGGGCCGAAGACCCGCTGACCTTCCTGCACGGCGTCGATCTGTTTGTCGTGCCGTCGCGTGAGGAATCGTTTGGTCTGGTCGTCATCGAAGCGCTGGCGGCCGGGGTGCCGGTGGTGGCGTCGGACACCGAAGGCCCGCGCGAAGTGCTGCGCGGCGGTCAGTTCGGGGCCCTGTTCCCCAAAGAAAACACCGCCGCTCTGGCGCAGGCCCTGGGCGGTGTCCTGGATAACGGCACGCAGTGGCTGCGTCGCGCCCGCGAAGCGCAGGCCTATGCCATTGAGTCCTTTGGTTTTGATGCCGGTCGCCGCCGTCTGCGCCGCACGGTCGAGGCTTTGGCGTGATCGAACTGTGGCAGGCGGGATTTGTGCCGCGCCCGATAGACGATGTGGCGCAAACGCCGCCGCGTGCGGATGAGGTCATCTGGCTGCCGCCGCAGGGATCATTCCGCTTCGTTGCCGACCCTTTCGGTCTTCAGCGCGCGGAAGGCCTGACCGTCTTTGCCGAGACCTGGGATTATCGCGTCAAACGCGGCGAAATTCATTATTTTCAATATGATAATGAGTATAAGCTGATCGGTTCGGGCCCGGCCCTGATCACGCCCTTTCACCTGTCCTATCCCTTCCTGATCGAGGAAGCGGGTGAACTCTATATGCTGCCCGAAGCGCATAAGAGCGGCGTTTTGACCCTCTATCGCTGCGAGCGCTTCCCCGACCGCTGGGTGCCGGTCAAGGCCCTGCTGGAGGTGCCCGCCATCGACGCCACCGTGGTCAAGCACGATGGGCGGTGGTGGATGTTCTACGCCCTGCCGGGGGCCGAGCGGCGGGCCATGCGCGAACTGCACGTCGCCTATGCCGATAATCTGCTGGGGCCGTGGCAGCCACACGCCGCCAATCCGGTGCGGGCGGGTCTCGACACCTCACGCCCCGGCGGCACGCCCTTTGTCCGCGACGGCAGGCTGCACCTGCCCATGCAGGATTGCGTGGCGACCTATGGCGCGGCGATCAACCTGCTGCGCATCGACACCCTGACGCCGGAACGCTTCTGCGCCGGGCCGGTGGCGCGTCTGACGGGCGAGGGCCTGCTGGAAGGCTATGGCGACGGCTTCCACACCCTGTCCGGGCACGGCGGTGTGACCTTTATCGACGTCAAACGCCTGCATCGCTCAGCGGCGGAACCGCTGATCAAGCTGCAATTCAAGCTCAGGAAGGCTCTGGGCAAGCGGTAACGGCCCGCGCCAGATCCTGCCACGCGCCCTCATCCCAGAAGCGCCGCGCCTGACCCGACGGCGACGGCAGCACCCACAGCGTCGTCTCTCCCGCCGTTTCCACCTGCCGCCCCAGCGCGATCTGCCCCGTCGGTCGCCCCAGAAAGACGCTGGCCGCCGTTTTGGAGGTAAAGGCCAGATGTTGCGGCGCATATGCCGCGATCTTGGCCTTTAAGGCCTCGGCGTCCCACGCCTCTGCGGGCAGGTCCACATCATTGCCATAGTGCGCCTTGCACAGGTCCGTCAGCCCGATCCCATAGTTGAGCAGGCGCGGATACTCCGTCGGCGTCAGCCGTTCGGACGTCAGACCCACCTTATGCAGGGTGCGCCAGAAAAAATTTCCCGGATGGGCGTAATAGGCCCGCTTCTGCGCCGACACCCGCCCCAGCGCCGTGCCGCAAAACACCAGTTTCAGCCCCGGCCGCAACAGGTCCGGCACCCTGTGCGCGTCGGGCAAAAGACCAGCACGGTCCAAAGGTGTCATGGCGAAAGCTCGTGCTCAGGGACTATTTACACGTCAGATCAGCATCTTTTGGCAGAAAGCGTATGTTTTTCAGAATAATCGGGCCAATCGGATAAGGCCAGTGTTCGAACAATAAACGATTGGCAACCGGGCAGGTCGAGGTGGGTTTGAAGGTATAACCGCCGCCCTTTGCCACCAGCGCCATGACGGCATCGAATTTGACTATACCCGGTAGGGTACTTTCAACGCGCAGCATCATATCCGTCTGACCGGCCAATTGGCCATAGGACAGCAGAACCGAATTGGGCGGAATGAGCGCCTTGTTATTATCTTTTACTATGGGTGGTAAAGCCTGATCCGCCGCATTGTCCACGACCTTATCCGAACGCAAAATCTTCATCGGATATTGAGGTGCATAGCTCTTTTGCCAGCGCGGGGCTGTGGGCTTGCCGTCCACCACATCATATTGAATGGCAAAGGTTTCGCCCGGATAGATCAGCAGTGCGCCGTCTTCCATGATAAACGGCGATTTGCCGACGGGAATGGGTGTGTAGCTGTCCTTGTTGAGGCGCAGCACGATCTCAAGCCCACCCGCGCGGCACTGGGTGGCCGCGCAGATGGCCTCAAGACTTTGTTCTTTTGCATTGGATGTTTGCGCAAGGGCTGTTCCTGCGGACATGCATATATATGCCGCGAACAGCGCTATCCGGTTCCACATTTTCGATCCCCCCCATTCGATGATTGAGCTTAGCCTAAAAGCTGCCCCGGCACAAAGGCCGC
>NZ_JAIWNX010000040.1 GCF_020217185.1 Asticcacaulis sp. | reverse complement strand
GCCGCCCGTCTGGCCGCGATGGCGCAGATAGGCGTCGAGCAGGGTGCAGCTCATCATGGCCTCGGCCACCGGCACGGCGCGGATACCAACGCAGGGGTCGTGGCGGCCCTTGGTGCGGATATCGACGTCCTTGCCGTCAATGTCGATCGACTGACGCTCGGTCAGGATGGACGAGGTCGGCTTGAGCGCCAGCCGCGCCACAATCGTCTGACCCGTCGAAATGCCGCCCAATATGCCGCCCGCGTGGTTCGACAGGAAGTCGATACCGTCCGGTCCCATGCGCATTTCATCGGCATTCTGTTCGCCGGACAGGGTGGCCGCGTTGAAGCCTTCGCCGATTTCCACACCCTTGACGGCGTTAATCGACATCAGATTGGCCGCGAGGTCCGAATCCAGCTTGCCATAGATGGGCGCGCCCCAGCCGGCGGGCACGCCTTCGGCCTGCACCTCGACCACCGCGCCGATGGAGGAGCCCGCCTTGCGGATGCCGTCGAGATAGTCTTCAAATTGCGCCAGCGTGCTGGCGTCCGGAGAAAACAACGGGTTCTGATCGACCTGCGCCCAGTCCCAGTGCGCGCGGTCGATGGGGTGGACCCCCAGTTGCACAAGGGCGGCGCGCACCGCGATCTGCGGCCCGATCAGGGTTTTCAGAACCTTCAGCGCCACGGCCCCGGCGGCGACGCGCGCCGCGGTTTCACGCGCGCTGGAACGGCCCCCGCCGCGATAGTCGCGGATACCGTACTTGGCAAAATAGGTGTAGTCGGCGTGGCCCGGCCGGAACTGACGCGCGATTTCACCGTAGTCCTTCGAGCGCTGATCGGTGTTTTCAATCAGCACCGAGATCGGCGTGCCGGTCGTCTTGCCCTCAAACACCCCCGACAAAATTTTCGCTTCGTCGGCTTCGCGGCGTTGGGTGACAAAGCGCGAGCCGCCCGGCTTGCGGCGGTCAAGCGCCCCTTGCAGATCGGCCTCGGACAGCTCAATCCCCGGCGGGCAGCCGTCGATCACGCAGCCGAGCGCCGGTCCGTGGCTTTCGCCCCAGGTTGTAACGCGGAAAAGATGACCGAAGCTGTTGTGCGACATGGACCCAGCGCTTTCCGAAAAGTGGGACGCACTTTTCGGATATAAAAGCGCGTTCAGCCTAAAATCAGAGCGTAATTTCGCTTCAACTTGAACGAAATACGCTCCAGCCTTGATTTTTATGCCGTGGCCATACGGCACTTCTGCGGGGCGCGCAACTCAATCGTGTTGAAGTCTCAGGCCCACTTGCGATGAAATTCGGCCAGCAGGTCCGAGGCCGGGCGCAACGGCGTCTCAAAGGCCTCAAAACGCAGGTGAAGGTCGCCCGACGGATAACGCGACGTGGCGGGCAGGCCCAAGCCTTTGAGCGTCAGGCGGTTATCGACGGCGTCGCTCAGATCGACCGTCTGCGGGCCGTGCGGTGTCTCGACGCGCACCTGTCCGCCCAGCCGCAGATGCCGGGCATCGACCGGCACGCTCAGGCAGAGGTCGTGGCCTTCAACGTGCAACTCATCGCGGCGTTCGATCTCGATGCGGAAGACGTATTCGGTGCCGCCGGGGCGTGTGGCTTTCAGCCGCAGCCGCTCGCCGTCACGCAGACCGGGGGGCAGCGTCATGCGCAGCGATTTACGATGCATCAGGCTGCGGCCGGGTCCGGCGTCGTGGATCAGCTCCAGCGGCAAGGGCACATCGGTGACGACGGGGCCGCCCTTGACGGCCACCTCAGGACTAAGGCGCAGGGGCTCAGCCGTATCCGACAATTCCTCTATGATTTCCGACAGGTCCGGGCCATTCCTGATCTGACGCATCAGGAGGTCGCGCGCCAGAATCAACCGTCGCAGTGGGGCCTCTGAGCCGTTCAGGTCCGGATGCGCGCGTTTGGCCAGTCGGCGAAAGGCCGCCTGCACGTCGTGGCCGCTGACCGGTTCGCTAAGACCAAGGACGCTGAGGGCTAAGGTTCGGTTCATTCTGAAGGGACAGACAAGGGAGGTGTTGACGCACTGTGCCCGCCTATGGTCAACAGCGGGTTAATGACCGATGTGCACAGCCATCAAACCGACCGGGCCCTTTCGGCGTAAAGCTTAAACCGCGCGCCAATGTCTGGCGATGCGGTGTGTGGAGAAATAACGATGTCCCGTTCTGATCTGATCCCGCCCAGCCCTGACTATGCCGACGCCCACGCGGCCAATGAGGCCGATATCGACGGGGCCGAGCCGTTCGATCTGTTCGGTCAATGGTTGATAGATGCGCGGGCTAAGGAACCGAACGACCCCAACGCCATGACGGTGGCCACAGTGGACGCCGATGGGATGCCGGATGCGCGCATGGTTCTGCTCAAGGATTTCGACCGGCAGGGCTTTGTTTTTTATACCAATACCCAAAGCGCCAAGGGCCGTCAGATACTGGGGGCGCGCAAGGCGGCGCTGCTGTTCCACTGGAAATCCCTGCGCCGTCAGGTGCGTATCCGCGGCACGGTCGAACTCGTCAGCGACGCCGAGGCGGATGAATATTTCGCTTCGCGCGCCCGCAATTCGCAGATCGGGGCCTGGGCGTCGGAGCAGTCGCGGCCGCTGGAAAGTCGTTTTGCGCTGGAAAAGCGCGTCGCAGAATATGGGCTGAAATTCGGCATCGGGGCCGTGCCGCGCCCGCCGCACTGGACGGGGTTCCGCATAGTGCCGTCGGAGATGGAGTTCTGGCGCGACAAGCCGTTCCGCCTGCACGACCGCCTCAAGTTCGAACGCACCGGCGACGGGTGGGTGAAGTCGAAGCTCTATCCGTAAAAATGCGAAACCTGGAGGCCGTTCAGGCGCTTTCTTAGAACCACAGATTACACAGATTACACAGATTTTGAGTCTCAGATTACCCTACGGGGGGGACACTCCTGAGCGGGATGATTGTGAATGGAAGCATCATCCTGATCTAAATTTTTGTTTTGTCGCGATATTTTTGTCGAAAACCGCTCACACTTTTCGACATATCGGTCTAAAGGCGCGCAGCGCCAATCTGTGCAATCTGTGTAATCTGTGGTTCTCAATAATGTCAGAGCGTCAGTCTGAGGCCTGCTGCGCTGGCGGCCAGCATCCGTGTCTATCCGTGGCTACACCTTATTTCCTCTCACCACCTTGATGGATCAGGGGAATAGTAGGGCCGCACGTCCGACACGCTGAGGCCCGCCGCATGGGCCGCCTCTATCCCTTCGTCACTGTCCTCATAGGCATGGGCCTCGGACGGCGCGACGCCCAGACGGCGGCAGGCCTCAAGATAAAGGTCCGGGGCCGGTTTGCCGATGCCCGTATCTTCAAACGCCACAACGGCGTCGAAGTGCTCATAAAGTCCGATGGCCTTTAACGTCGCCTCGACGATGCCTTTCTGCCCGCCGGAACAGACGCCCAGTTTCAGCTTGCCATAATAGGCCCTGACCAGCGCCTCGGTGGCGGGAATCGCCCGCACGGCGTCGATATGGTCAAGAAACAGGGGCGCATTGCGCGCCGCGACGGCCTCGGCATCGAAGGCCACGCCGGTTTCCTGCGCCACGGACTCCAGAAGGGCTTTGCGCGACCAGCCCAGCCGCGCGGCGTAAAAGTCAGCGCGAAAGTCGATACCAAAGGGGGCTAACGCCGTCCGAAAGGCCCGGTAATGCGCGGCGAAGGTATCGGCCAGCGTCCCGTCGCAATCGAAGATCAGGGCTTTGGCGTGTGCGGGTGGGCGCAGCGAGTCAGTAAACATCATCCGAACTGTCTATACCAACCACCGCGTCATGGCTTGACGAAAAGGCGCGCTGAGTCCAGACAGACGGGGTTTCCCCGTATCCTGAGTATCCTGCATGACCGCCCCCTTTTCGCCTGATGTGTTGCCTGACGCTCTTATTGCGCACCTGTCCGAAGGGGCGGATGACATCATCGCCACCTCCTGCGCCGTGGTGATCCTGAAGGGCAAGCGCGCCTATAAGGTCAAAAAGAGCGTCGATTACGGCTTCCTCGACTTCACCTCGGTCGAAAAGCGCCGCAAGGCCCTGCTGCGCGAACTGCGCTACAATCAGCGCATGGCCGCCGACATCTATCTGGGGGTCGAGGAGATCAAAGGCGAAAGCGTGCTGGTCATGCGCCGCTTTGATACGGCCGGGGTGCTGGCCGAACAGAGCCAGTCGCGCGCGGACTGGACGCCCGACCTCGACCTGATGCACGATCTCGGGCAGATCGTGGCGCAGTTCCACGCCGGCTCGGAAATCTGCCGCGACGCCGAACACGAATTCAACATCAAATACGTCATTGACTCGAACAAGAAGAATATCGAGGTCTTCCGCGACGAACTGGGGGCCGAGGCGGTCGATGCCTATGACCGCGCCATTCAGGCCGCCTATGCAGAACTGGTCGGGGATGTGAAACGCCGCTTCTCCGAAGGCTATGTGCGCCATTGCCACGGCGATCTGCACCTCGGCAATATCCTGATCGAGAACGACAGGCCGGTGCTGTTCGACTGCATCGAGTTCAATGAGCGCCTGAGCCAGATCGACGTGCTCTATGACCTCGCCTTCCTGCTGATGGACCTGTGGGTGAGGGGGCATGACGCCGCCGCCAATACGGTGCTCAACATCTATGTCGAAAAGGCCGCGCGGCTGGAGGACGACATCCACAGCGTCTATGCCGGGCTGAAACTGCTGCCGCTCTATATGTCGGTGCGCGCCGGGGTGCGCTGCCACGTCAATGCCAACTATGGCGGCACGCCCAACTACGCCATGGAAAAGGCGAAAATGTATCTTCAGGCGGCTCAGGCCTTCCTCGAGATGAAGCCGGCCGAACTTCTGGCCGTCGGCGGTCTGTCCGGGTCGGGCAAGAGCACCCATTCGCGCCACATCGCGCCGCAGACGGGGCGCGCCCCCGGTGCGCTGGTGCTGCGCTCGGACGAGATGCGCAAGCGCCTGTGGGCCTGCCCGGAATTCGAGACCCTGCCGAAGGAGGCCTATACGCCGGAAGAGAATGCGCGGGTGTACACGCACATGTTCGATCTGGCGCGCACGGCGGTGCAGAGCGGGCAGTCGGTGATTCTCGACGCCACCTTCCGCAATCAGGACCGCGCGCGCGAAGCGAAGGCTTTGGCGGAAACACAGGGCGTCGCCTTCCGGGCTTTGTGGATGGACGTCCCGGCGGATGAGCGTCTGAGGCGTGTCCTGCAAAGGCGCAATGATGTGTCGGACGCCACGCCGGACATTGCCGGGGCGCAGACCGATCCTCAACTGGACACCACAATCTGGACCCTGACGCCGAACCCCTGAGTGGGATCAGGGTAAATATCGCGTGAACGGGTGCATTTTTGACACCTTCCCTGCGTATTGTTCGCGCAACAACAGGTACACCGGTGACGCGGCCTTGTGATTGTCAGAGGGTCGGGCCGGGGCACAGTAAAGAGTATAGGGCTGGGACAAAGTGTCTGACGAGATGACGCATTTTGACGGCGAAACCGCAGTGGACACCGGGCGGGCGGGCAAGAAGGACTTTGGCTTTGCGCCGATCGCCTTTGTCCTCAGCCTGTTTGCGCCCTTGACCTACCTTACGGCCATGCTGGCCACGCGCACGGGCTATATCAGCTACGATCTGGGCTTCAACACCATCGCCCTGAACTATGTGCCAAAGATGGCCACCGTGGCCATGATCCTGTCGGCCCTGTCGCTGCTGATCTCGCTGTTCAAGGCGCCAAAGACTTACGGACCGTGGGCCCTGTGCGCAGTGCTGGTGTCGGGATCGGTGCTGGCCGGCTATTACGCCTATGAACTGAGGTTGAAGTCGAGTCCGCCGATTCACGAGGTGGCGACCAACTGGGAACGCCCGGTCACCTTCTCGACCAAGCTGATCGAGGCACGTGGCCCCGCGGCGCACGTGGTAGAAGACGCCCCCTATGTCGGGCGCAACGTCGCCTACGAATGGGCAGGACAGTCGCTGGCGGCCATCAATGCCCAGACCTGCCCGCTGGCGTCCTCTGTCACGGGCCATACCAAAGACGCCGAAGCGGTGGCCCGCATCCTCAGAGAGCAGGGCTATGTGGTCTTCGGCAAATCCGACTGGCGCGTCGAAGCCACCTGGGAAGACCCGTGGTGGGGCAACAAATCGGACATTGTGGTGCGACTCGATCCGGACAAGACCGATATCCGTTCGGTCAGCCGAGAGGAGGCCGTCGATCTGGGCGGCAATTGCCAGCGCGTCACGGCGCTGATCGCGCGCCTCAAATCCTAGTTTTTTTGCCACACAGGGCGGCTTAACAGGGCGGCTTAAGACTTGCTTTACCCTCTCCATCTGTCGAGAGGAGCCCGTCATGCTGTCCCGTTTTGGCCTTTTTGTTTCAAAACGCGCCCTTTATGTGGCGACGGGCTGGCTGATCCTGTTTGCGGCGCAATTAAGCGTGGCCAGTTGCACCCCCGAACCGGTCACCGGTTACGCCGTGCGTATCAGCGCCGAACGCTAAGCCTCAAGCGTAACACCCGAATAAAACACTGATTTATGTGGGGCACCAATGATCACAATAGCGTGCCACATTCACGCTGCGATGCAACATAAAGAGCGTTGGATTCTCAAAAAAAGTTTCTAAAGAAACGATTATGCATTTATCCAGTATGGGAGAATAGCCCTCAGAAGCTGCGCTTTTGTGGGGATAAACGCAGCATTTTATCTGCAAAAATTTGAAATCTTCCAGATATTTGTGAAGTTTCAGCCTCTAAAGATAAGCTGACATACCTGCGTAAGTACGACATATCCTTTTTAATAGATTGAAAAAATTAGATATTTCATTTTTTCACCGATTTTGTGTTTCCGTTCGGAGCCTGTTGCGCCTTATTCATCTCCTTCCGTTTCTGGTGTGACTTAATTGAAACAGGTTGCAGTCGTAATTTAATCTTTCATGACGCGCGATTGACGGAATTATGACGCGGGTGCCTAACTTGGCACAACAGCCGGGCACGGCTGCATAACAGTGGGCCTTGAACTCTCTGCAAGGCCCTAAATCCGGAGAACTAGAGTGATCAACAAATCGAAGCGATCAGGCCTGATGGTCTCGACGACGCTGTGCGGTGCGCTGCTGTCGGCGGTAGCGCTCACGGCAATCACCTCGGTCGTACCGACCGTCGCCGTGGCGCAGGATCTTACGTCCGGCACCCTGGCTGGTACCGTGAAGTCGGAAGAAGGCAAGGCGGCGGCGGGTGCCACCGTGGTAATCACCGGCGAGTCGAACGGTTACACCTCGACGGCGAAGACTGGTGCGGACGGTACGTTCAAACTGTCGCAGATTCCGCTAGGTCGTTATACCGTGTCTATTACTACAGCTTCGGGCGCCAAAGCCGAGGAGACCGTTTTAGTTACGCTGGGTGCCGTTTCAAACTATGAATTCACCGCCGGTGGTGCGGCGGTTGAGACCGTTGTGGTTCGTGGTAAGGCGCGCCGTAATCTCGATTTTGACCGCACGACGACGGGTGCCGTGCTTGATGTTCAGACCGTAGCAGAGCGCATCCCGGTAGGACGGTCTATCGAAGCCCTCGCTGATCTGGTCCCGGGCATCACCATCAATGACGTTTTCGGCCCGCCCTCGATCTCAGGTGCATCACCGGCTGAAAACATTTATTACGTCAACGGTATGAATGTTACGAACTTCCGTAACTTCCTGGGCGGCACGACCATCCCGTTTGACTTCTACGAACAGATCGAAGTCAAGACCGGCGGTTATTCGGCCGAATATGGTCGTTCAACGGGTGGCGCATTTATCGCCACGACACGTTCCGGTTCGAATACGTTCAAAGGCGGTGTTTCCTTCTATTACACTCCTGACGCTTTGGCATCAAACTCGCCGGTCGTCGCCTCTGACCTGAACGAGACGCTCGATAAGAACGATACCTATTTCCAAGGCCGATCCGGACTTGAACAAAAAGAGGCTAACGTCTGGCTGTCTGGTCCTATCATTAAGGACCACGTTTACTTCTTTGCGTTCTACAACCCACGCAATTTCTCGCAGTCATCGCTGGCCACTTATGGTGATGGTTCGACAAATTACACAGAAGAAGCGGTTCAAAAAGATCCGTTCTGGGGGGGGAAGTTTGACTTCGTTCTCAATCCGAATCACCGTCTTGAAGTCACCTATTTCAGTGATGATCAGACAGAAGCTACGCATCACTTCGACGCGGGCGATCCGGTTGATAAACTTGTAAACAATTCCTCAGGCGGAAAGACACAGGTTTACAAGTACACTGGCAAAGTCGCGGACTGGTTTACCTTGTCTATGCTGTACGGAAAGTCCACTTTTAATCAGACCACCAAATCATTCCTTGATGACAATCCGGCTGTTTATCTGGATGGCGCTGTTATCAGAGGTAATCCGGATATCCTCGTCGAAGAAGGCGATGATAACCGAGAAAACTTCCGCGTAGACGGTGACTTCTACTTTAACCTCGCCGGTAAGCATCACCTTAAGGTTGGCTACGATCTTGAAAAGCTGACAGCTAACGTCGTTTCACGCTATTCTGGCAATACCTACTATCGGTACTATAACGCCGGTAGCGCTATCTGCGGCGGCACGGGGTCGGCTCAATGCGTTCGCGCACGCCAGTACTTCAACAATGGCGCGTTCGATGTCCAGAACACATCCTTCTACGCGCAGGATAGCTGGGAGATCAACGACCGCCTAGCTGTGAACCTGGGTTTGCGAGCTGACAAGTTCGTCAACAAGAATGCGGCAGGGGCGGCGTTCATTGAGACGGATTACCTCTTCGCTCCGCGCTTAGGTATGTCCTACGATGTGTATGGCGACAAATCGACGAAAATGACGGCCTCGTTTGGACGTTATTATTTGCCGATTGCTGGTAACACCAACATCCGTCTGGCTGGCGGTGAACTCTTCACTCAGAAGGTGTATCTCTGGACAGCGCGTGATGCCACCACGCTGGTTCCTACCCTTGGCGCACTCGTTAGCGAAAGCGTCTTCTCAGACGGTTCCATCCCCGACGCGAAAACCCTCGTTTCTCAGAACATTGACCCGCAGTATCAGGACGAGTTCACTGTCGGTCTGCAAAAGCGCTTCGAAAACGGCTGGAAAGCGGGTGTCACCTTCACCTACCGTAAGCTCGGCGCAGCGATGGAAGACGTAAACCTTTATTACGTCAACAATGATGTCTGCTCGTATTTGGGTATTGATGCTACTTCGTGCAACAACGGTACCTTCGGCGGATCAGGCTATGTTCTGCTCAACCCGGGTAAGGACGCGGTGATTACACTGAGTTCAGACTTTGGTTCGACCTGGGGTGGCAAGACCGTTACCATTCCGGCCGACGTGCTGGGTTATCCGGAGGCTAAACGCTCTTATCAGGGGGTTACCTTTGATTTCGAACGTCCGTGGGACGGTCAATGGTATGTTGGCGGCTCTTTAACGCTGTCAAGCACCAAGGGTAATATCGAAGGCGGTGTAAAGTCGGACAACGGTCAGGACGATACGGGCTTGACGCAGGACTTCGATGAAGTTGGTTGGACCGACGGCTCCTATGGCTTCCTGCCGAACCACCACGGTTATAGCCTGAAAGCCTTCGGTGCCTATCAGTTTAATGAAAATCTGCGTGGGGGCTTCAATGCCTCAGTCCTTTCGCCGCGTAAATATGGCTGTATTGGTTACTATCCGACGCCTGCGGACGGTCGCGCGGTAGATACGACGCTGACAGCATGGTATTGTAACGGTAAGTTGACACCTCGCGGTGCGTCGTTCGACGGGGATTGGATTAAGCGTCTTGATCTTAACCTGACTTGGTCGCAACCGATCCCGATCGGTACGGTCAAGCTCACAGCCGACATCTTTAACGTATTCAATGCCAAAGCTGCGGATCAATATCACGAAGAAGGGGAATACACGGGCGTTAATGAAAAGCGCCTGACCTATGGTATGCCGTCCAGTTATCAGACGCCGCGTTATGTGCGCCTCGGTCTGAAGTACGAGTTCTAAGGGCTAACCCCTTTAG
>NZ_JAIWNX010000026.1 GCF_020217185.1 Asticcacaulis sp. | reverse complement strand
AAGCGCGAAGATTCTGTGAAGGATATCGGGGCCTTCCTCGACGTTCTTGAGACGGATGCAGGCCTTGATGCCGCGAAGTTTGCGGTCACCGGCGGCTCCTATGGCGGCTATATGTGTTACGCCGTGGGCATCCGCTATGGCGCACGGCTGAAAGGCGCCAATTGTGTGGTGGCCATTTCCAACTTCGTCACCTTCCTCGAAAACACCCAAAGCTATCGGCGTGACCTGCGCCGCGTCGAATATGGCGACGAGCGTGACCCGAAACAAAAGGCCAAGCTGCTGGAGATTTCGCCGATGACGCGGGTCAGCGAGTTGCGGGTGCCGCTGATGGTGGTCACCGGGGCCAACGACCCGCGCGTGCCCAAGTCGGAAGCCGATCAGATCGTCGAGGCCGTGCGCGCCCGCGGCGGTCTGGCCTGGCATCTGGTCGGTATGGATGAAGGGCATGGCTTCGCCAAAAAAGCCAATCAGGACTATCAGTTCTGGACCAGTCTGATGTTCTGGCAGAAGACGCTTTTGGGGCAGTAACACTACCCCCTCTCCCACGCGAGAGGGGTAGTTACAGCATCCCCTTCGCTTTCAGGGCGTCGATCTCTTTGATCAGCCGGGCCTCGTCGCCCGCGCTGACAAGGGCCTGAATGCGATCGGCCCCCAGTTCAGCCAGCACGATGTGGCGGAACTTCATCAGATAGCCGCTGACCTTGGGGTCATAGCCAAAGCGCGGGGCCAGCCTTTCCAGCACGGTGTCGGCGGCTTTTTCGGCGGCACCGGAATGGATATAGCCGGCGTCGGATTCGTTATGGATGAAGCATTCGCGCCAGACGCCGGTTTCGCCGCTCGCTCCGTTGCCCCAGTTGATCTCCAGACCGTTCGGGCCTTCGCGCAGATACCCGGCCTTGACCGGATCAACGCGGGCGATGATGGCGGCAGCCTCCAGCCAGGTGGCGACCTTTGCGGCGCCGTCACCGACCGGGGCCGTGTGGGCGCAGGCCTGCGTGATCACCAGACGCGGCGACAGCTTACGCGCCATGCTCTCAGACAGGCCGAGCACATGGTGCGCGCCCGTGCCATTGGCCCCGCCGATGCGCAGTTCGGGCAGGGTGGTGCCGTCGGTCTGCCATTGAAAAACCAGCGCCTTGGCCCAGTCGTGCCACAGGGCGGCGGCCGAGACGAGGCTGGCGTCCACCGGCAGGCCCGCGCTTTCGCTGTAGAGCGCCGACAGGGCCGCGCCGGAGCGCTGATTGAAGCGTTCGTGCTCCGGCAACCCGCCGGGCCAGCCGTGGTGCGAATGGACGGGCCCGCCGGGGGCCGCCACAAAGGGCTGAGCGAGGGTGGGGCAGGCACTGCCGTCGGCGGTCACCGGCGGGAAGACCCCGGCGGTGGTTTGCGGGCCGGTATCGGCGACGAAGCCGCGCGCCGCCAACCGCGTGACGAGGACCGACTTGCCTTCGGCGGTCAGTCCGGCGCGATGGCGCAGGCAGGTGTTTGGCGACAGGGCGTCAACCGTTGCCGCGCGAATCTGCGGGTCCGTCAGCCCCTGAGCGGTTTGCTGCAAGCTCTTGTAATCCTTACGCGCCCGCTCGGCCACGTGGGGTTCGGCGGCCAGGACCGGTGTCGTGCTCAAAAGGACGAGGCTCAGGGCGATACGCTTCATTTCACTCTCTCGATCAGGGCCATGGCGGCGTGCGGGTTCTTCACCTTGTCCCCGCTGATGACATAGGCGAAGACGTCGCGCCTTTTAGCGCCGTTTTCGTGACGGTTTCTTTCGCCGACGCAGGCAATATCCTCCGGCACCGTGCCGTTTTCGATGGCCTTCAGCCGCCCGGACCACTCATCGAGTGCTGATTGCGCGTAGCCGATCGGCTCGTTTTCCTCGGTGCCCAGCAGGCGCAGATAGGCGAAGTCCGCCGTCTGATCGCCAATCTGCGGGAAGTCTTCGTCAAAGGCATTGACCACGGCGACCTGATAGTGGCGCGCCATGTCGATAAACTCCGGCGTCTGAAAGGTCGGGCTGCGCACTTCGACCGCGTGGCGCAGGCGCACCCCGTCGTAGGAAGCGGGCAGAAGTTTCAGAAAAGCCTCGAAATCTTCGGCATCGAACTTTTTGGTGGCCATGAACTGCCAGTTGATCGGCCCCAGCTTGTCCTTCAGTTCGGTGACGCCGGAGGTGATGAATTTCTCAATCGACTCGCCGGCTTCGGCCAGCACGCGGCGATTGGTGGTGTAACGCGAACCCTTGACGCAAAAGATGAACCCTTCCGGCGTCTCGTCGCGCCATTTGGCGAAGGTTTCCGGCTTTTGCGCGCCGTAATAGGTCGAATTGATCTCGATGGAGGTCAGCTTGCGGCTGGCATAGTCCAACTCTTTCTTTTGCGACAGGCCGTCGGGATAGAAGGTGCCGCGCCACGGCTCGAAGTTCCAGCCGCCGATACCGATATAGATGCTCATGCCTGCCTCCGTTTAGGGTCGGGCCACTATCTACGGCGAATGGACAGGCGCTGTCAGTATGAAAAAGCGGTAGGGTTGCGCCGACATTGTCGCTAAAGTGCCGCCATGATGTCTGTGACTGCTTCCAAACGGCTGGCCGCCTATCATCTGTGGCTGGCTGAGCGCCCCGAACCCAGTGCCGGGATTATGGCGGGGCTTCAAACCGCCCGTCCCATCCGCCTCGATGCCGAGGGGCTGAGGGCCGAAGGCTGGGAGGGCGATATGCCGCGCGGCTGGGCCGTGCAGGCCGGTGAACCGCTGCGTATCGGGGGCTATGACGAGGATCGCGGTATTTACGACAGCGACGTCTTTGCCGGAGACGGCGGCGAACGGCGCACCCTGCATCTGGGGATCGACCTGTTCGCTGCGGCGGGTTCAGAGGTGTTTGCGCCTTTGTCCGGGTCTGTGCATTCGTTTCAGGATAACAATAATATCAAGGACTACGGCCCGACGGTTATTGTACAACATGAACCAAGGCCCGGCCTGACCTTCTGGACGCTGTACGGGCATCTCAGCCGCGACAGTCTCGACGGTCTGTTTGCGGGCAAGGTGTTCAACGCGGGCGACAGGCTGGCGCGTCTGGGCGATGACAGCGTTAATGGCGGCTGGTCGCCGCACCTGCATTTTCAGGTCATTCTCGACCTGGGCGGCCGGTCGGGCGACTTTCCCGGCGTCTTTAAACGCTCCGAGCGCGACCCGTGGACACAGGTCTGTCCCGACCCCAGACCGCTTTTGGGGCTGACGCACCTGTGATAACGCCGCTGTATGCCGACGACAGCGTGCTGGTCTTCGATAAACCGGCGGGCCTGCTGTCTGTGCCGGGACGTTTGCCGGAGAACAAGGATTCGCTGGCCCTGCGCGTGCAGGCCCTGTGGCCGGACGCCCTGATCGTGCATCGGCTGGATATGGCCACCTCTGGCCTGATCCTGATGGCGCGGGGGGCTGAGCCGCATCGCGCCCTGTCCATCGCCTTTGCGGAACGACAGGTCACCAAGCGCTATGTGGCGGTGGTCGCCGGGGAAGTGGCCGCCGAGCAGGGGGAGGTTGATCTGCCGCTGATCTGCGACTGGCCCAATCGCCCGCGCCAGAAGGTCGATCATGAGGTCGGTAAACCCTCCCTGACCCGCTACACGGTTTTGGCGCGCGAGGCGGGGCGCACCCGCGTGGCGCTGGAACCCGTTACCGGGCGCTCGCATCAGCTCCGGGTGCATATGATGGCGCTGGGCCATCCGATACTGGGCGATGAGTTTTATGCGCCGGATGAGGTGCGCGCGCTCAGCCCGCGTCTGCAACTCCATGCCGAATATCTGGCATTTCCGCATCCGGCCGACGGGCGCAGGATCGAGGTCGCCGCCGCGCCCGCGTTTTGAAACTTACCGGTTTCTTATGGGCGGGCGGGCTTCCCCGATGGGATCGCTATGCGTGTCGCGTCATAGTGACGGGGTGAGAGTTCTCATTGAAGTCTTTTCTGGGTGACTTCCCTGAGCCACTGCCCCTTCCGGCCTCCCGGAAGGGGCTTTTTTATGGGCTATTTCACCACCGCACAGGCGACACGCGCCCCGGCGCCCCCGATGGGCTGGCTCGAATAGTCGTCGGGCGAAGCGTGAACGACGACCGCCGCGCCGTCAGCGTCTTTCAGGGCCGACTTACCGGCGGTGGGCGCATAGCTGACCAGCGACGAGAAGATTTCCGCCTTGGCCACGCCGTCCTTACCGGCATAGATATTGGTCAGGTCGCCATCGTCATTGGCGGCGGGGTTCAGCAGGCCGTGCACCAGTGCGCCGTGGCTGGCGTCATGGACGTGGCCGCCGGAATTCTGGAACTTGGCCGTGTCGCCGCAGTCGCCCTTGGCGTGGAAGTGTACGCCGTGCCAGCCTTCGCTGAGGCCCGTCGCTTCAATACGCAGGATGACGCCCTTGGGGGCCGGGGTGACGGTGACCGTGCCGATGGTCTTGCCATCATTGCCGATCAGGTCTGACGTCGCCGGGGCGGCAAAGACCGGTGTGGCAGCGGCGATCAGGGCCGCGGCGAATGCGAATGTGCGCATGGGAATTCCTTCTCTCATCAGTCCCGCCCGCCCGTAGTCTCTCATGCTTGCGAACGGTTATCAATTGGTCTGTGCGGTTTTACGCGGAGAGGAAGATGATCCGTCGGCTTGACGCCTTCACAGAGTCGGTGTCCGTTCGGGCCATTCTACCGTGCAAGAGGATATATCTTATGACAGCCACCCCCAACACGGAGGGCATCAGCCTCGAACCCGGCTGGAAGGCGGCGCTGACGCCGGAATTCCACAGCCCGTATATGCAATCGCTCAAGGCCTTTCTGAAAGACGAGAAGGCCCACGGCAAGCGCATCTTCCCCAGGGGCAGCGAGTATTTCCGGGCGCTGGACCTGACGCCGCTGGATCAGGTCAAGGTCGTCATTCTGGGGCAGGACCCCTATCATGGCGAAGGTCAGGCGCACGGCCTGTGTTTCAGCGTGCGGCCGGGCGTGCGTATCCCGCCGTCTCTGGTCAATATCTACAAGGAGATGCAGAGCGATCTTGGCATCCCGCCCGCACGGCATGGCTTTCTGGAACACTGGGCGAAGCAGGGTGTGCTGCTGCTCAACAGCGTGCTGACGGTTGAGGAGGGCAAGGCGGCGGCGCATCAGGGGCGCGGCTGGGAAAAGTTCACCGACGCCGTTATCGCCCGCGTCAATGATTTACCGCAACCCGTCGTCTTCATCCTGTGGGGGGCCTATGCGCAGAAAAAAGCCGCCTTTGTCGATGCGTCGCGCCATCTGGTGCTGAAATCGGCGCACCCGTCGCCGCTGTCGGCGCACAACGGCTTTCTGGGCAGCCGGCCCTTTTCCAAAACCAATGACTGGCTAAAGGCGCAGGGCGTGACGCCTATCGACTGGAAGCTGCCGGACAATCCTCTGGACGCATAAAAAACCCCCGCCGGAGACACGCACCGGCGGGGAGATTTTATCGAAAACGCTTTGTTTTAAGCGTGTTACGCGGCGCGCAGGCGCTGCACGAAGGCCACGACCTCGCCTTGCAGGTCGGCGGAGCGTTCTTCCAGTTCCGACGACAGACCCAGCAGTTGCTGCGCGGCGTGGCCGGTCATCTGGGCCGCCTGATCGACGCCCGTAATGTGGCCGGTCACATCGCGCGTACCGGTGGCGGCGCGGTTGGTATTGGCGGCGATTTCATTCGTCGCCGCACCCTGTTGTTCGACCGAGGCCGCAATTGAGCCGGTCAGGCCGCCAATGGTTTCGATCGTGCGGACGATGGCGTCGATCGAGCCCACCGTGACCGCCGTCGCCGACTGGATTTCCGAAATCTTGGCACGGATGTCGTCGGTGGCCTTGGCGGTTTGCTGCGCCAGTTGCTTCACTTCGGAGGCGACGACGGCAAAGCCCTTACCGGCTTCCCCGGCGCGCGCCGATTCGATGGTGGCATTGAGCGCCAGCAGGTTGGTCTGGGCGGCGATGGCCTGAATGAGGTTGATGACCTCGCCGATCTGCTGAGCGGCGGTCGAGAGCGTCTGAATGGCCTCTTCGGTCTTCTTGGCTTCTTCGACGGCGCTTTGCGTCACCTCGGCGGTGCGCACGACCTGATGGTTGATTTCCCCGACGCTGGCCGACAATTCCTCGGTAGCGGCGGCGACGTTTTGCACATTGTTGGCGGCGTCGATAGCGGCCTGCGACACCGAGGCGGCACGGTGCGACGTGTCTTCTGCCGTTTCGTTAAGGCCGCGGGCGGCTTCGGCAACCGTGCGCGACGAGGAGATAAAGCGCGTGGCCAGTTCGCCCATGTGCTTTTCAAACTCGGCCGCGATGCGGTTACGTTCGGCCATCAGCTCCTGATAGGCGCGCTTTTCGGCCATCTGCTGCTCGACCTTGAGCTGCTCGGCTTCGGCGGCGCGGTCGCGCAGGACGCGGATCGAACGCCACAGGCTGCCGATCTCGTCCTTAGCCGTATGCTCCGGGATCGGCGTGTCATAGGCGCCTTCGGAGATACGCGTCACGCTGCGGTCGATATTCTGGATCGGGCGCGAAATGACCTTGATGGCGACCCAGAGGGAGACGGCCAGAAGGGCCAGAATGCCGGTGACGGCCATCAGCAGGAACAGGTTGGAGCGGGTCTGACTATAGCTAGCCACCTCGGCCTGCGATTTTTCCAGATCGGCGCGGATGGTGGTGACCATCGCGTCGATGTCTTTCTGGAAGCCCGAGCGGTTGGCGCGGTTGGCCTCGTTATTGCCCAGCGTATTGGCTTCTTCCGGAGAGACATCACGGCCGACGCGGGCGATTTCGCGGCGGAAGGTGATGAATTGCTGCGCCTTGGCTTCGACGGCGGCAAAGGCTGGCAGTTCATTGGGTTCAAGCGTAGCCTTCCACGAGGTCAAGAGCGCCTGCATATCGTCGAGGCCCTTATCGACGCCATCGGCGAACTTCTTGGCCTTTTCGGTGCTTTCGGCCATGTAGACGCCGCGCGATTCCATCACCACAAGCGTCACGAGGCGGTTGAGCTTTTCGCCGTTATAGGCGTTCTGGTTGGCATTGCCGTAGCTGGCCAGGATTTTGTTGTAGTCGCCGATGGTGGCCAGCCCCAGACCGGTAATGGCCGAAGCGATGATGGCGAAGGCGGCGACCAGCGCCAGAATCTTGAACTTGATACTCATCTTTTCTTACCCCGAACTTTGATCCGAAGATGTGGCCGCCCGCGTGTAAAGCGGGACGGCGCACGTCCCCGTTCAATAACAGGGTTACAATCTAGGCTCAGAGTCTTAAGGCTTTCTGACCGACCAATTGAGATCACAAAATTTTGTTTTGTAATACAACATGATACATATGGTTGCTGTTTACCTTAAGCGGGTGAAGCCGAACCTGAGCGCCGGGCGGCTTTTATAGGGGGTAAACGCCGGTTAGGGCTTGCCCCGCATCCAGCAGGGTCTTAGGTTTGGCAGCAGATTTAGGGAGACTGCCATGAAGACCCGTGCCGCCGTCGCGTTTGAAGCCAAAAAGCCCCTCGAAATTGTCGAGGTTGATCTGGAGGGGCCGCGTCACGGCGAAGTGCTGGTTGAGATCAAGGCGACGGGTGTGTGCCATACCGACGCCTATACGCTGGATGGGCTCGATTCCGAGGGGCTGTTTCCCTCCATCCTCGGCCACGAAGGGGCGGGCGTCGTGCTGGAGGTCGGCCCCGGTGTCACCTCGCTGAAACCCGGCGACCACGTTATCCCGCTCTACACGCCGGAATGCCGTCAGTGTAAATCCTGCCTCAGCCGCAAGACCAACCTGTGTACCGCCATTCGTGGCACGCAGGGCAAGGGGCTGATGCCGGACGGTACGTCGCGCTTTTCGTATAAGGGTCAGGCCATCCATCACTATATGGGCTGTTCGACCTTTGCCAATCACACGGTCCTGCCGGAGATCGCGCTGGCCAAGATTCGCCCGGACGCGCCGTTCGACAAGGCCTGCTATATTGGCTGCGGCGTGACGACCGGCGTCGGCGCGGTGATCCACACGGCGCAGGTCGAGCCGGGGGCCAATGCTGTGGTCTTTGGGCTGGGCGGTATCGGCCTGAACGTCATTCAGGGGCTGAAGCTGGTCGGGGCGGACAAGATCGTTGGCGTCGATATCAACGACTCCAAGGAAGAGTGGGGCCGACGCTTCGGCATGACCCACTTCGTCAATCCGAAAAAGGTGTCGGGCGACATCGTCGCGCATCTGGTCGAGCTGACCGGCGGCGGGGCGGACTATACGTTTGACTGTACCGGCAATGTCGAGGTCATGCGTCAGGCGCTGGAGGCCTGCCACCGCGGCTGGGGCGAAAGCATCATTATCGGCGTGGCACCTGCCGGGGCGGAGATCAAAACCCGCCCGTTCCAGCTCGTCACCGGGCGCGTGTGGAAGGGCTCGGCCTTTGGTGGCGCGCGCGGTCGCACCGACGTGCCGAAGATCGTCGATTGGTACATGGACGGCAAGATCGAGATCGACCCGATGATCACCCACACCCTGCCGCTGGAGCGCATCAATGAGGCCTTCGACCTGATGCACGCCGGCGAAAGCATCCGGAGTGTGATCGTATTCTGATGGAAGAGGACGACGATTTCGAAATCGAGCACGTCGAACCCTATAGCTGCGTCTTCTGTTCCGAGCCGATCGAGGACGAAAACGCCGCCGTGACCCTGACCGCGACGTGGATGCCGCACTGGCGCGCCGCCAAGTTTTCGCCCTTGGCGCAGGACTTCTGGTGCCATTCCGCGTGCCTGCAAAAGAACTGGCACGGGTCGTGGCCGTGGGAGCCACACGTCCTGTTCGGTGTCGATACGGGCGATGACCGCGACTACGCCGAATCGCTGGCGCTGACGGTGGCGCGCCCCGAAGACCGCGCCGATATCGAGGACATGCTGGGTCTGGCCTATGAAGAAGGCCTGCACCGGTCCTACGGCTCTGATCTGGTCGAGGAGGTGCTGCCGTTCCTGACCGTGCTGGATCCGGCGCTGCTGACCTGTGGTACTTTCTACGTCATGGCCGATATGGACGGGCAAATCGCGGCGTGCGGTGGCTTCACCCGCGAAGCCCCCGGCTCGGGCGAAGTTATCGAAGGCGTCGCCCATATCCGCCACTTTGCCACCCATCCGGACTTTGCCGGATTCGGTGTGGGCAGCCGCCTGTTCCAGCACTGCCTCAAAGAGGCCAAGGCGGCGGGCCTGCGTGAGTTTGTCTGCTATTCGGGGCTCAATGCCGAAGGTTTTTACCGGACGCTGGGCTTCAAGCGCGAAAATCTGATTGAAATTCACATGGCCGAGGGCGTCATCCTGCCCGGTATCCTGCTGCGCCGACTGATCTGAGGGTTTAATCATGGACATTACCGCGCAACACCGCCTGTTCGGAGGCACGCTGAGCTTTGTGAAGCACGACTCGGCGGCGACCCAGACGCCGATGGCGCTCAGCGTCTTCGTACCCGAAGGCACGGGGCCCTTCCCGGTGCTGATCTGGCTGTCGGGCCTGACCTGCACGGCCAACAATTTCACGGAAAAGGCCGGGGCCTATAAGCGTGCGGCCGAACTGGGCCTGATGATCGTGGCACCGGATACCTCACCGCGCGGTGAGGGGGTCGCCAATGATGAGGCCTATGATCTGGGGCAGGGGGCGGGCTTCTACGTCAATGCCACGCAAGGCCCGTGGGCGGCGCATTTCCAGATGGAAACCTACGTCACGCACGATCTGCTTCAGCTGATCGCGGCGGAATTTCCGGCGGATATGAGCCGCGTTGGTCTGTTCGGCCATTCGATGGGCGGGCACGGCGCGCTGACTCTGGCCATGAACTATTCGCACCTGTTCAGATCGGTTTCGGCCTTCGCGCCCATCGCCTCGCCCGTCCACTGTCCGTGGGGGCAAAAGGCGATGGAGGCCTATCTTGGCCCGTCGCATGAGGCGTGGGAAACATACGACGCGGCCTTACGTCTGGCCAGGGGCAAGGCCCTGCCGTTTGATGAAATTCTAGTCGATCAGGGGC